>NZ_DBNHEF010000088.1:0-9945 GCF_057138825.1 Candidatus Defluviilinea gracilis | reverse complement strand
ATTCCACGTGCGAAATGTTGATCGTGATGCCGCGCGCTTTTTCTTCCGGCGCGTTGTCGATCTGGTCGTACGCTTTCACTTCTCCCGACCCGATCGCCAAGGCCGCTACCTTGGTGATCGCCGCCGTTAATGTCGTCTTCCCGTGGTCGATGTGCCCCATCGTCCCCACGTTCAGATGCGGTTTACTCCGATCGTATTTTTCCTTCGCCATTTTTCTTTCTCCTTCTTTAATTTGATAAAGAAATTTTATAGCAACGATTGAGCCCTCAACGAGATTCGAACCCGTGACCTCACCCTTACCAAGGGTGTGCTCTGCCGACTGAGCTATGAGGGCTTAACGTGCTTACCCGTTCGCACGAGTAGTGGGCAGTGAAGGATTCGAACCTCCGAAGTCGTCTGACAACTGATTTACAGTCAGTCCCCTTTGGCCACTTGGGTAACTGCCCAAAATAAATTATTAAGATCGCCGTCATGCCTCTCGCGGCAACCTCAGAGCCGACGACGAGACTTGAACTCGTAACCGCCCGCTTACAAGGCGGGTGCTCTACCGATTGAGCTACGTCGGCGCGTGCTTCGCGCCCTGCCAAAACCACACGGGAGCTACGACAATTAAGCAGGGCGATTATACCAAAGCCATACTTAACGGGGAAGTTAAACAGGCAATTAAATTGCTCCCGGCGCTTTGTCCCGCCGCAAAATCACGGGAACTCCTAGGAGCAGGGCGCAAGTGTAGCAGGATTCAGAATGTCAGTCAAGAATGACAAACACATTGCGAGGCATGAATTTGCCCCTTGACATGGCGAATAAGAAGTTGTATATTTAGAACACTTGTTCTATGAGCGATATAAATCGATACGACCTGTTAATGGAAGCCTTTGCAGAACTCAAGCCAGAGATAGACGCGGCGCGTCGACTCACGCCGGTTCCCGCTTACCCATCGTTAAACCAGGCGCTCTCTGAATTTGGTGAGATGCCCAGCGAAGCCATGTTCATGGGCGTCGCATCCGATGGATTGCCAATGCTGTTGAACTTGCACGATGCGGTGCCAGGTCCGTTACTGGTCTTGGGCGATGCCGGCGCGGGGAAAACAAATCTCCTTCAAGTGATCGCGCATTCGGCAGGAATGATGCATCAACCGTCCAACCTGCAGTTCGGCGTGGTGACCAACCACCCCGGGGAATGGAACGGTGTTGAAAAAATCCCCAACAATGTCGGTGTCTTTCCTTTGTACGCCACTTCGTCTGAGGAGTTCATTCTTTCGCTGGCATCCTGGGCGCACGGAAATAAAACCAGCTCGCAATCCGTTCTGTTGTTACTTGACGATCTCGAAGCCGCAACCAATCTCGATTTCGACGCGCGACAAAACTTGCGCTGGCTCCTCCTGCGCGGACCCGCCCGCCGCGTTTGGCCCATCGTCACTCTCAACCCAAGCCGTTTAGATTCATTACACCCATGGCTCGAATTGTTCCGCACGCGCGTCTTCGGATCGATCAGGGATGAAAATATCGTCAACCGGTTGAAAGCCCGGGATGCGAAACTCCCCACCCTTCACAACGGAGCGGAATTTACCTTGCGCGAAGGCGATCAATGGCTTCGTTTTTGGCTACCAAGCATAGAATAAAAAGGAGTCCCACATGCACACCGGAATGCTTTGGTTCGACGACACACAATCCACGCTGGATACCAAGATCAAAAAAGCGACGGAATATTACAAAAAGAAATATGGGCGCATGCCCGACCTGTGCCTCGTGCATCCCAACATGATGCGGGATTCTGCAGTGGAAAGCGAAAAGCCTGCCCTGAGAGACAGCGAAGGGATCACCGTGCGCGCCTATCGCCCCGTTCTCCCCGGTCACATTTGGGTTGGCGTGGAAGATAAAAACTGATCGTTCATTGTTCGTTCAGCAGTTGAACTGCTCAACGAACGCCAATACCAAGCAACACGGACAAGAGTCGAGTCCTGTCCTTTGCAAAACCTCCCGTGAAACTGGCTCACGGGAGGTTATTTTTATCCGGTCATCACCACAAATGCCACCGAATGACTCCGGCTGTGGCTAATGCTCACCGACCACGAAGAATACCCAAGCGAGTCTGCTTTTTGTTTCGCCGCGCCATGAAGAGTCAGCATAGGCGCTTTTTGTTCGCCGCCCAAGATTTCGATTTCCTTCCACATCACATCCCCAATCCCTGAACCCAGCGCCTTAGCAACCGCCTCCTTCGCCGCAAACCTTCCCGCCAAAGACTCGGCTCGCTGACCACACTGCTCCAACTCGGCAGGCGTATAGATCCGCTCGAGATAATGCTTGCCATGCCGCCCAATCACCTCCTCGATGCGAGATATTTCAATCAGATCAACGCCGGTCGCAATCTTCATTTCACCAATCTCTAGTCTCCAATCCTCTAATCCTCTAATCTTCTCTTTCACACACCAATTACCGCGTACCCTCACGCCCCCGCCGCCGCAATTGCCAACTTCTCAGGGTCGATGAACCGGCGCGCCGCGCTCAACACGCGCTCACGCGTCACCTGGCGCACAAGATCGGCATAGCGAAGATAATAATCCAAGCCCAAATCATGGCGCTCGATATTCAGCAACGCGCCCACCACCCCGCTATTCGATTCCAACGAAAGAGGCAAACGCCCAACGTAATTGGTCTGGCTATCTGCGAGTTCTTCGGCAGTCACGCCGTCATCCACAAATCGCTTCAACTCGCTTACGATCAGCTCGGTGGCTTTATTCACATTCGACGGGTTCACCCCCGCGTTCACCTCCCACGAACCGGGACCCACCCCCGCGCTCAGGCTCGAACCCGCATAATATGCCAACCCGGCCTTCTCGCGCACCACATCGCCGATTCGCCCCATCAGCCCGAACTGCCCCAAAATGTTATTTCCAAGCGACGCCGGCAAAAAGTCCGGGTCTTTGCGCATGGGACCCGTCGTGCCGATCACAAGATCAGATTGCGACTTCCCAGCGATCAGGTGATGCTTACGGGCAGTTTTCTTTAATGACTTCAAAGGAGGAAGAGCCGGCGCCTCTTTCTGACCTTTCACCTGCCACGCCCCTAGCGAGCGCTTCACCTGCCTGACCGCTTCTGCCGCCTTCACCGCGCCGACGATGGCGATCACCATCCCGCGCGGACCGAAATGCTCGCGATGAAATTTGACCAGGTCAGCCTGCCTAATCTTCTTGACCGTTTCCGGGTGACCATCCTCCGCGCGGCTATATGGATGACCTTTGAATAGGATTTCATCAAACACCATGGAAGCCATGTCAGACGTATCCTGAGCGCGGATCGCAAGACCCGTCAACAATTGCGTTCGCAATTTTTCCACTTCGGCTTTTGGAAATGTGGGATTGATCAACGACCCAGCCAGCAAATTCAACAAGAGCGGCAAGTCCTCTGCCAGCGAGCGCCCGGTAAAACCGGAGGAATGGACGCCCGAACTGAACCCTAAACTTGCCCCGGCCGATTCCAATTCATTGTAAATGGTATCGAACGTTCGCGTCTTCGTTCCGCGCATCAACGCCGAGGTCACAAAGTCTGCCAAGCCGAGTTTCGCATCGGGGTCGAAGAGCGAGCCGGCGGTAAAAAAACCGCCAATAACCACCGACGGGCTGTTAAAGTTGGAACGGGTCAAGATCGTGATCCCGTTCGGCAATACCTCGCGATAAATGTCAGTAGGGCTGGGTAATGCGGAGTGATTGATCGTCATCATTGAGACCTCCCGCCCAAAGGAACATACGTTCCGACGACGCGGCTTTGAGGCTTCAAGTATTCGTTCGCCACGCGTTGAATATCCTTTGCGGTGACCTTTGCCAGTTTATCGAGATAGGTTTGGAACCATTCATACGTGGCAAACATTTCGGCGTAGCCCATCCAGAATGCCTGATTGGTGATGTTCTCGCTTCCATAAGCGAATAACGCGCGCGCTTGTTTGATGGCGCGGACGATTTCCTCTTTTGAAGCTTTCTCTTCTTGCGCGCGTTTGAGTTCCTTATCCAGCGCGGCAAGCGCTTCTTCCGGTTTGCGTTTGGGATGAATCGTCATTGTGATTCCATACAAGAACGGGTCGATCGTTGCGGACGCGCCCCCGTGAACGCTGACCGCGACTTCTTTATCTACAAGAGCGCGGTAGAGGCGCGAGGTTTTGTTCGAGATGCCGCCGCCGAACATGTTGAGGTTGCTGGGACCCGCGAGCAAACTGTCCAGCACGGTGAGGGGGAAAAAGTCGGGGTGTGAAGCGGCTGGGAAGCGGTAACAAGCCTGCACGTACGAAGTTGAACCGGGTCCCTCCACGCTGAGTCGCACCTCCCCGTTTTGCGGAAGTTCAGGGCGGGCAACGCGCGCCGGCGCTTTTCCAGCTGGGATCGACTCGTAGAGTTCACGGATGCGCGCCAGCATTTTGTCGGTTTCGAAATCGCCGGCCACCGCCATCACGGCGTTGTTGGGCGCGTAGAATTCGCGGTAGTGATTGTATAGATCGTCGCGCGTCATCGCGCGGAGGTCAGCCATGTCGCCGATAACCTCGTGATGGTAGGGATGCACGCGGAAGGCGGTTTGTTGCACCGCTTCGCCGAGCATGAAGAGCGGTTCGTTTTCACCGCCTTCGCGCTCAGAAATAATGACCGTGCGTTCAGAGGCGACTTCGTCCAGGTCGAATCGGCTGTTTGTCATGCGGTCCGCTTCGAGACGTAAACTCAGGTCGATTTTGTCGGCCGGCATGGTTTCGAAGTATGCCGTCCAATCGAGATAGGTCATGGCGTTCCATGCGCCGCCTTCGCGCGAGATGGCTTTATCGAGCATGTTGGCGGGAAATTGCGGCGTGCCTTTGAATTGCATGTGCTCGACCCAGTGCGAAATGCCGGTTTTCCCCTGCACTTCGTCGCGCGAGCCGACGCGATACCACAACCACGAAGAAATGATCGGCGCGGTATGAATTTCTTTGAGGAAAACTTTCAATCCGTTGGAGAGGGTGGTTTCAGTGAGCGAGTTTTTCATGGTCGGGGGTGACTCCAAATTTAGGGGGATTGTGCCGACGAACAGATTTGGATTCCATTCCACACGGCATTCGGTTCCACGAGGCAGAAGTACGGCTTGACCACTTCCTGCAAGCCGACGAACGGCTCATGCAGTTGCGTGTCTTTGAGCGGAATGTCGACCGGCACATTCAAACTGATCGGCACCTGGATCTGGTTATTGTTGGGGTCGGTTTTCACGGGCAACGGAAAATCGAGGATCACATTGAGCGGCGTTCCGGCCGGCAGAGTGACCACCGCATCGGCATCGATATCCACTCCGCCGGTATTGATGACGACATGGGCATTGTTGATGGTGGTTGCGTCTGCCAGCACGATGCGCGTGGTGGTTTTGACCGGTACCACAATATCGAGAGGGATCGCCGCGTTGACGGGAATGTTCGTCGAAATGGTGGCTTCGTCCATTCTCACAAAATTGAGATATAACCCGCCCAGCACCCCGGAGAACTGGTCGTTGGCGGTGAGTTGCAACGCGCCTAACAACCGCAATGCGACAAGCAAAATGGCAATCAAGACGATGTTTACGATGAGCGAGAGTATGCCGGTGAACGTCCAAAAGGCGCGTAGGATGCGAGTCGGTTGGGGAACAGAATCAGATGCGGGGGGGGTGGGAACCGGCGCGGAGGCTTGAGTCGCGTTGGCGCGGCGATAGGCGCGCGTCCGCGCAGTTTGACCGGCGTCGCCGCGCACGATCCGCATTAAACGCGCAAAAGGTTTCTCACGTTTTGGGGATGACTGTGTCATACGACCTCCTCGCTTTGGGTACAGTACGCCTGTAATCTTAGCATAGATATGAAAAAATGTATGAAAGTTACGAAGACAGAAGACATTGCCGCAAAGTTATTTTTGGCTATAATCTCTTCGTTCTTCAAAATCGCAGGGCGTTCCAGGAGGCATCGTGACCAACCCATACCATGTCGCCGTGATCGGCGCGGGATCGGCGGGGCTGTTCGGGGCGCGTGAGTTAGCCGCGCAGGGAGTCCATGTATCACTCTTCAACCGCGACATCAAACCGGGCGGACTCGCCGAGTATGGCATTTACCCTGAAAAACATACGATGAAAGAGGGACTGCGCAAGCAGTTTCGGCATGTCTTGGATATGCCCAACATCGATTATTACGGAAACATCACGTTCGGGACGCGGGGCGACCTGACTCTCGCTGGGTTGCGTTCCCTCGGCTTCGACGCGGTTCTGGTGACGGTGGGCGCGCAGGGCACCAAGTCGTTGAACCTGCCGGGCGAGAACCTCGAAGGCGTGTATCACGCCAAAGATGTTGTGTATTATTACAATCGTCTCCCGCCGTACAGCCAGTGGCGCTTCCGCTTTGGGAAGCGATGCGCCATCATCGGCGCGGGCAACGTGATGGTGGACATTGCCCGTCACCTCATCAACGAATATAAAGCGGAGGTGGTCACGTCGGTGGTGCGGCGCGGACCGGCCGAGGTTAACTTTACAAAAGAAGAAATGAAGCATTTGATCTCGTATCTCGACCTGAATGAGTTCGAGCGCGAAATGGCGCGCGTTCTGCCCGCTTTGCAAGCCATCAACCAGGATCCTGAAATTGGACGTCATAAAGTGTTGGATTCTCTCACAAAGGCTGATCCCAAAACCGATAACGCCTCATTCCATTTTGATTTTCTCGCTTCGCCGGTAGGCATGATCGGCGAGAACGGCAAACTCACTCACCTGGAAGTGGAGGATAACATTCTCATCGAAAAAGACGGCAAGACCAGCGCCAAGGGCGCCGGCACGAAGCGTATGATTCCGCTTGACACCGTCATCTTCGCCATCGGCGATCAAGTGGATGAGTCGTTTGGTTTGCCGACGGAATGGGGCGAGTTCGTGAAGACTCCAAACCCGCGCTTTCCTGTGGACGGACTTTCGTATGAATCGCCGATCGAGGGCGTGTTCGTGGGCGGCTGGTCGCGCAAGGCAAGTTCGGGGCTGGTGGGCATCGCTCGCAAGGATGGCACGAATGCGGCGAAAGTGATCCTGCAATATTTGGGGACAAAGCAAGCAGGCGAACTGGATGTTTCTGCCTTGGAGGAAAAATTGAAGTCGCTCGGCAAGCCGGTCGTGTTGAAAGAACACGTCAAAAAACTGGAAGCGATCGAATTGGAAGAAGCCAAAAAACGCGGCATCGAGGAATTCAAGTTCGATAGTAATGAAGAGATGTTGAAAGCGGTGGGGTTGGGGTAAACAAGTTACCCCTCAACTCCTGAACAACGGAGAAGAGGGGTAAAATTTTGCTGTGAATATTTTGTCGTTGGTTTTTCAAGGAAGGATTGGGCAACATGAGGAATCTTCTTGGCTTAAATGTAGTTCTCACGATAATCCTGTTATTGACCGCATGCAGTCAAACCTCACAGTCGAGCTCCACTGTCGTACCTTCGTTCGTCAGACCAACAATTACTCCTGCCGCCATTCCTTCCCCATTCTCCACACTTTCTGTTGAAATCACTCCAACTCAAGTCTTTGTTCCTCCCACGCTCATACCGACTATTGATCCCGCTGTAGTGCCGGAGTTATTGAGTAAGGCATTTTTCATCCAATTCCTTGATGGACCGAATGGTCACAACATACGACAGATCACGGGCTGGGATTATGGTTTGGGCGGAGGATATAGGTTTAGTTGCCCCCCATTTCAATGGATGGACGAGCAACATCTGCTTCTTTTTCCAGCAACTGGGCAGGTTTACGATTCTGCTTATATAACCGGCGTGAATATAGTTCATCAACCAGTTATTATTAATTTTGAAAGCGGGCATACATGGCTGCCATATGTAAACCAAGTTGCATCGCCACTTTCTTGCAATGGCGTGTATTGGTCGAAGGAACTTGGCATGGTTTTAAGACCCGGAAATAACAGCTCCGCCTATGATTACAATGACAGACCAGCTATATTCACTTATACCCTTGATGGACAGGATATTAATCATTATTGGGGAAAGCTCCTTACTATATCGCCAAGTGGGACGAAAATTCTTGTTGATGATGATACAGTCATCGACCTCACTAGCAATAAAATAATTGAACTAGCATGGTACATGAATTACGATTCAGGAACATCAAGATTTTTCTGGTCATCGGACGAAACTCGCATCTATCGGTGTTGTCATCAATATGCCGATATAACCACTGGGAGGAGCTATAGTTTTGATGTGACAGAATTGCGCAGCACAAACGGAGAACCTGCACGTTCTACTATGCTTCCATTTACCAAAGGTCAATGGGTACGAAACGATACTTTTTTTCTCGTCGAATGGAGCTGGATCGATGATGGAGATATTCGATATCTTCCTATGTTTGATCCAGCGAGGAAGATAATTTACGATGTAAGAGCGATGGCAGGAATTTCAGAAGATTTGACCTGCCCAGAAACTTCAACCTCTCCCACTGGTGAATATGTATGGATTATGTGTTATGGAGGGGATTATTTGGTCAATCTGTTCAATTTTGAGAGCACCGCCTATCCCGGATATTCACAAATGGAAATCAACTGGTCAGCAGATGGTCAATCTGCATGGTTAAATGACTTCATAAACGATAAAATCGAATTACTTTCTCTCTCAAACAAGGAGCTAACAACCTTATCACCTTATCAAGTTACCGAACTTTCCTTCCGTTGGCATCCAATAGGTGGGTATCTCGCTTCTTTGTCAACAGATAATCAGGTTTTGGAAATATTAAATTCTAAAACCATGTCTACTGAAAAACTGGTTCTGCCTCTTTCCTTTCGCGATTTGATCTGGAGCCCAACTGGTGAAAAAATCGCTCTTGTAGCTGTGGATGGTAGTTTATGGCAAGTTGATTTTCCAACATTGGAAAATTTAGAACAACTAACTTCATCATTCACTGACGTCCAAGATGCGCACTGGTCACCTGATGGCAATTCCATTGCCATTGTTAGCGGATCAAATATTTACATCGTAGAAATCACAAAATAATCTTTATGAAACGCGACCTGTACTTCAGCAAGCCATTGATGAACGCGGCGGGGTCGTTGGGGTTCGCGCCAGACCTCCGAGATTTTCGCGAAGCACTCCCGAAACATGGTGGAGGGGGTGAAAATCTCGGAGGTCTTGAACTCGGCGCATTCGTGACCAACCCGATCTCGCTTCGTCCGCGTTTGCCGACTGCTCAACCGGCTGTGATCGAATACCCCGGCGGATTCCTCCTCCACACGGGACTGCCGAATCCCGGCATCCATGCCGCGCTGAAAAAATATTCCGCCAAGTGGACGCGCTCCGAATTGCCCATCATCGTCCACCTCATGGCTGACCGCCCCGAAGAGACGCAACAAATGGCGCGCATGTTAGAGTCGCATGAAAACGTGATGGCTGTCGAACTCGGCTTCGCTCCCTTGCTCGCCGACGATATTATTTTGCTCACGCTCGAAATGTGTTTGGGCGAACTTCCGTTGATATTTTCGTTGCCTGTTGAACAAGCGCTGTCGCTCGGTCCGCGTTTGATGCAGGAGGGAGCGCAGGCGATCAGCATCGCTTCTCCGCGCGGCGCGTTCGTATCTCGTAACTCGCAACTCGTAACGGGGCGGTTATATGGTCCTTCGCTTTTCCCACAGACCCTCGAAACCACGCACAACGCCGCCAAACTAGGAATCCCCATCATCGGCGCGGGAGGCGTGTGGACAAAAGAAAACGCCGACGCGATGCTCTCGGTCGGCGCGCTGGCAGTGCAGGTGGATGCGGCGTTGTGGAATCCGTCAATTATTTTCTCTTAAACACCTCACCTTACGCAGTAAAGACGTAATGCGAGATTTTGAACATTAACAAATTACTCTGACATAAGGCCGGTATAGCGTAAGAGCGGTTCAGAACCGTGAGAGAAACGGTCGAGAAAAGCAAGGACCTGAAATCGCAATTGGTTCACTTGGTCTGCCCAG
>NZ_DBNHEF010000087.1:0-38981 GCF_057138825.1 Candidatus Defluviilinea gracilis | reverse complement strand
CGCCGCCTCCTCTGGATCGCCGAGGTAATAATTCTTGATCGGCTTCAAGTCTTTATCCAATTCATACACGAGCGGGACACCCGTCGGAATGTTCAACTCGGTGATCTCCGCATCCGAAATGTTATCGAGATACTTCACCATCGCGCGGATACTGTTGCCATGCGCGGCCACGATCACGCGCTTGCCCGATTGGATCACGGGCGCCAACGCGGAATGCCAATAAGGGAGGACGCGATCCAGCGTGAGCTTAAGCGATTCGGTGGCGGGCAACTGCGCGGGCGTCAACGAAGTGTAACGCGGATCGAATTTCGGATGACGCTCATCTGTCAGTTCCAACGCGGGCGGCGGCACATCATAACTTCGCCGCCAGATCTTTACTTGCGCTTCGCCGTATTTCTCCGCCATCTCCGATTTGTTCAATCCTTGCAGAGAGCCATAATGACGTTCGTTCAACTGCCACGCCTTCATGACGGGAATCCATTCGAGATTCGACTCCTGCAAGATCGTCCACAAGGTTTGGATCGCGCGCTTCAACACGGACGTGTACGCGACGTCAAAAACGAATCCTTCCGACTTCAGCAGGCGACCCGCTTCGTGCGCCTCCGCCCTACCCTGCTCGGTCAGACCGACATCCGTCCAGCCTGTGAAGCGGTTTTCGAGATTCCAAACGCTTTGTCCGTGACGAACTAAAACAAGTTTATACATCGCTCTGCTCCAAACGCGACGACTGAAGTCGTCACTACGCATAAAAAATTTAAACGGATTATACAGCCTCATAGTAAAATCACGCCATGCCCAACGACGATGTCACGCCCATCCGCCAGCAATATCTTGAGATCAAGCGCGAGTACCCGAACACAATTTTATTTTTTCGGCTCGGCGATTTTTACGAAACCTTCGACGAAGACGCCGAGATCACTGCGCGCGAACTCGATATCGTCCTCACCTCGAAGCCCATCGGCAAAGGCACGCGCGTGCCGCTCGCTGGCATCCCCTATCACGCGGTCGAAAATTATTTAGGGCGGCTCATCGAAAAAGGCTATCACGTCGCCATCTGCGAACAAGTCGGCGACACGCCGGTCAAGGGACTCTTCCCGCGCAAGGTTGTGCGAGTCGTCACACCGGGGACTGTGACCGAACCGGGACTCTTGCCCGGCGACGCGAACAACTACATTGCTTCGGTTTTACTGGACGCTTCGCCCTCGGTCAATTCCGACGGGCAAACTGCCTCAGTCGCGTATGCCGACGTGACCACTGGAGAGTTTGCCGTCACCGAACTCCCCGTCGAATCTCTCCGCGCAGAATTGACGCGCTTGCATCCTGCTGAAGTCTTGCATCCCGATAGTCAAACTTTGCCGAACGAAATCTCGAGTCACCTCACGCCGTGGGCTTCGTGGAAATTCGAGCCGGGCAAATGCACAGAGACGTTGCTAACTCACTTCAACTCCTCCACGCTGGACGGATTCGGATTGAAGCCAAATAGTTTATCTGCGCGAGCCGCGGGCAGTTTGCTCCAATACATCAAAGAGACTCAACCCGACGCCCTGAAGTTGTTGACTTCACTCCGCACCTATCATCTTTCAGAATTCATGACCCTCGACGCATCCACGCGGCGAAATCTTGAACTTGATGAAACCCTGCGCGGCGAACGGAAAGGTTCACTGCTCGGCACGCTCGACCTCACGATCACGCCGATGGGCAAGCGACTCATCCATCAATGGGTCAGCCAGCCGTTGCTCGATGTGGCAAAGATTCAACATCGCCAACTCGGCGTGGAATATTTCTTTCAGCAAGGCATGGTCCGCGTGGAGATTCGCGCCGCGTTGAAGCCAATTGCCGACCTTGAACGACTCGTCAACCGCGTCATTGCTGGGCAGGCTCAGCCGCGTGATTTGGTGGCGATGAGGAGCACGCTGATGGCGTTGCCAGCCTTAGTTGAATTAACCGAAGAAAGAGGAAAGAAGAAAGAATTCGGATTGCCGAAGATTGATTTGCTGCATGAGCAATTGACCTTACTGGAAAACGCGATTGATGATGATCCGCCATCCACGTTGCAAAACACGGGAGTGATTCGCGCGGGGTATTCGCAAGAGTTGGATTCGGTCATTGACGCATCGAAACACGCGCGAGATTGGATCGCCAACCTCGAATCGGTTGAACGAGGGAAAACGGGAATCAAGACTCTCAAGGTTGGTTATAACAAGGTCTTCGGCTATTACATCGAAATCTCGCGCGGCGCGGCGGAGAAGGCTCCCGAACATTACATCCGCAAGCAAACGCTGGTCAATGCCGAGCGATTCATCACGCCCGAGATGAAAGAGTACGAAACGCTGGTGTTGAATGCCGAAGAGCGGATCAAAGAAATCGAAACGCGATTGTTCCGCGAAGTGTGCGCCGAACTTGCAAAGTCTGCGCATCAATTGTTGTCCACAGCACGCGCCATTGCCGAGGTGGACGTCTTGTCCGCTTTGGGGGAGGCGGCGGCTTTAGGTGGGTACACCAAGCCCCAAGTCCGAGAAGGAAGCGGGTTGGAAATCCACGAGGGCAGGCATCCAGTTGTCGAACATCTGCTAAAGGGCGAACGTTACATCCCAAACGATGTCATGTTTGAAAAGGGCGAAGTGGTGCGCGTCATCACGGGACCGAACATGTCGGGCAAGTCCACGTATCTGCGGCAGACCGCGCTGATCGTGTTGATGGCGCAGATGGGATCGTTCGTGCCAGCCGCGTCGGCGGACATCGGACTCGTGGATCGAATCTTCACGCGCATCGGCGCGCAGGATGAAATTCACGCGGGTCAATCCACGTTCATGGTCGAGATGGTGGAGGCGGCGAACATTTTGCATCATGCGACTTCGCGCTCGCTGTTGATCCTCGATGAGATCGGGCGCGGCACATCCACGTATGACGGGCTTTCGATCGCATGGGGCATGATCGAGTACATTCACAATCATCCGCAATTGCGCGCGAAAACTTTATTCGCCACACATTATCACGAGTTGACTCAACTCGCCGACCTTTTGCCCGGCGTGCGGAATTATAATGTGGCAGTCAGCGAAGCCGATGCGACCGTGGTCTTCTTGCACAAGATCATCGCGGGCGGCGCGGATCGTTCGTACGGAATCCACGTGGCGCAGTTGGCAGGTTTGCCCGCGCCCGTCATCCAACGCGCGAATGAGATCATGGCGGAACTCGAAAAGACTTCGGGGAGGGCGGTGAAAATAAATCCGCACGCCGCGCAACAAGCCGCGCTGTTTCCCGAATCGAGTCCGTTGCTGGATGAGCTGAAAGACATGGACGTGAACAGCCTCTCCCCCATTGAAGCGTTGAATAAGTTGTTCGAGTGGCAAAGGATTTATGGAGCGTCAAACAAATAAAGGCACATTATCCGCGGACGATATCGGATCATTGCTTCTTCTCGCCAGCATTCTCCTCGGAGCATGGTTCCGGATTTTCCCGCCACTCGAGGCGGGATTTCCCATCAACGACGGGGGACTTTTTTATGCAATGATCGAAGCGCTTCAGAACAATGGGTTCAGAATTCCGCAATTCGTTGAATACAATGGCTTGCAAATTCCCTTTGCGTATCCCCCATTAGGGTTTTATATTGCCGCAGGCGTCGGAACCGTCTTTGGAATTGACATCTTCACAATTCTGCGCTGGATGCCCGCAATCGTATTGATCGGAACTATCCCGGCAATGTATGCTTTATCAAAAGCAATGCTTAACTCGAACATGGAAGCGGGGCTGGCGGCATTCATCTACGCCTTGTTACCGCGTTCCATCACCTGGCTCATCATGGGCGGCGGGATAACGCGAAGTTTGGGACAATTATTTCTTATTCTCGCCACACTTAATCTTTATAGAATGTATGCCGAAGGGAAACGGAAATTCGCAATCGGAGCCGTGATCTTCTGCTCCTTGGTGGTCGTGACGCATCCCGAAGCGACCATCCATACCATCGGTATCGCAATAGCCTTGGCGCTGCTTCATGCCCGGAATCGTCGCGGATTTCTACAGACTGGGCTTGTCGGCGCCGGCGCGCTGGCGGTCACCTCGCCGTGGTGGGCTTCTATGCTTGTCCGCCATGGGCTCGCGCCGTTCGTGTCGGCCTCGCAATCTGGATTTCACGATTTCAAATATTTCTACGCATTCTTTATAGACTATACCCAGGAAACGTTCATACCTCTGATCGCCGTCTTCGCATGGATTGGCGTCCTTTATTTTGTATCAAAGCGCGAGTATACGCTGCCTCTCCTTTTTGCGCTTCCGTTTCTAATCGAACCTCGAAACGCGCCGAATGTGGGCATGATCACAATTCCCATGCTTGCCTCTCACGCCATATTTCAAGTCTTGTTACCGGCGCTCAGGGGGAGCCAAACCAAAGACCAGAAAATATCCTCGTTGATCGGCAATACATCACAAAAATTGTGTATAGCGGTTGTAACATTCTGTTTGTTCGTCGGGATGCAGATCTTTGGTATGGAAATGAGCGCCAAGCGGATTCACCCGGAGACCAGGCTCGCCTTTGACTGGGTAAAAGCCCACACCCCCCCAAGCAGTCGGTTTGTCATCCTTAGCGGAAACAGCAAGCCGCTCGAAGACTTCAACAACGAATGGTTCCCCATACTAACGGATCGCGTCAGCCTGACAACATTGCAGGGCTTGGAATGGGACAACAGCATAGACTTTAATGAGCATACCATGTGGCTGAGCAACGCGCAGAATTGTCGATTCAGCTTTGACGCCCCAGCCTGCCTGCGCGCCTTAGGGCTGAGCGGGCAACTACAATTCGACTATCTGATCATCCTGCGCGCAACGATAGATCCGCCACTGTACCTTGCAGATCTTCCATCATGGGCAAATGTAGAAGGTCGATCGTTGGTATACGAATCGAGCGAAATTTTTATCTTGAGATTTCCGTAGCAATCCGATCGAAAGCGCAATTCGGAGAATACAAGAATTCTCACTCGTTAGCGTATAGCACAGGCTTGATCGAGCCGCAATCCTACATCAACATCGCGATAGATATAGAAGGGGTCGGCAATATAAAAGTACCTGTTCTCCAAAAGCGGAAAATCGCCTCCAAAATATTTGTTGAACACCAGTCTAAAGAGGTTTACGGGGGTAAGATCGTCGGGAATATCCGCCGCGCTCATGCCCGGGAAGTAATATGCGGCAAATGGGGATAATCGTTCCCGAACACACGTCTTTTCCACCGATGTGAAATAGGTCAACAACCCCGACCCATGGTCTGCCTGAACAATTATGATCGGAGGAGTATCCGATTGTTGAAGGATCGTTGCAAGTATTTCCTGTAAACGCGTGTTCACAAATTCAACCTGGTCTGTATAGCCTTTTGTCTATTGCTCCGGTGAACCCTCAAAATCCTCCGCATCCTTAAAGCTAAAGCCAGCCGAGGGCTGGACAGGTTTGCCATGCGCGTCAAAGACAAAAGGAGGGTGCGGCAGGAGGATATGAGCGAAAACAAATACGGGGTTCGGGTCAGATGCGAAATCGTCCAGCGCGTCCAAAGTGTGCAGGATGGTCTTGCGCTGAGTCTCAACTGTAAACACCGAAGCGCCATCCTGTATGTACGGCTGAGACAAACGCAAGGGCGATGTGTGAATAATATACTGCTCAAAATCGGTCAATTCGACCGGATACGCCGATTGATGCAGGGTTGCCGAAGCCATATCGGTCAAACTCCAATTTGTGCTGAAGGAAACGGTCGTATATCCTTGAGATTCAAGAAGTGAGACAACCCTGCCGCGGTCGATATATGGCTCCATCAGCCACCAAAATTTGGAGTTATCCAAGCCAGGCGCAAAGGCATCCACATACTCCATGTTTAGGGTCGAAGTGATCGAAAGGATTGTTTTGGCATAATTGGAGCGAGCCTGTCGCGCTACAACAAATCCTTCCTTCTCTAATTCGCCCACAAATTCAGAATTATCATAACGATAAAGGTCTTTCAATACATCGGAACGAACGTATCCGTCTAAAACGATGTAATAGATGTCAGGTTTGACAGCGGTGGTGGCTTTCAAGCGATTCGCATCCGTGGCGTTAAGACCGCGCAAAGATGAAAAATAGATGGACCAGGGCGCGTTCCCATATTCAGAAACATGCAGACCAATCGAATAGAATACAAGAAACACGCTAACGGTCAAGGAAAGCGGGGGCTGCGCGCTTTTTCGAGAACCAGGTCTCTTTCGATACTGCCCAATCCGCCAAATAACATAAACAGCCACAAACAGGCGGACTGCGATCCAGAAAAATTTAGGCGGGAAGGTGAACAACAAAATCGTTACCACCAAGCATTCTTCCACCATCTTCCAGTCGGCGATGAATTGCTTCAAGAGCGCGGCAAACAATCCGATGATCAACCAAGAGACAAGCAACGGTCTCAAAAGATAATGAGGCGGAAATAAATGTTGTTCCGCGTGAAGCGACAGGAGCATGTTTCCAAGGACCAGCAACCATGAAGAGAGCAGATATCGAATTTTCATTTTTTATCAAGCGTCAACCGCAAATTATAAACGGTTCATCGGAATGAAAAATCGCCCTCACAATCCACGAGGGCGATTTGAACTGCTGTAGCCTTGAAAAACTTACTTCGTCATCGACTCTGCCGGCGCCTTCGAGCGCATCACAGCCCAGGCGAGGACAGCGACCAACGCCGCGGCAACTGCCCAGACGCCAATTGAACCGCCGCCGGAGTATTGCACCACGATCGGAGCGACGATCACCGCGACGAGGTTCACCACCTTGATCATCGGGTTGAGCGCGGGACCAGCCGTATCCTTGAACGGATCGCCGACCGTGTCGCCCACCACGCCAGCCTTGTGACGTTCGGAGCCTTTGCCGAGATTATTGGCGGGGTCTTTCGGCTCGTCTTCGATGAGTTTCTTGGCGTTATCCCATGCGCCACCGGAGTTATTGAGGAACACCGCCAACAATTGACCGGAGACGATGATGCCAGCCAGCATACCGCCGAGGGCTTCCACTTGCAGGGTCAACCCGACCACGATCGGCGTGACGATGCCGAGCAACGCCAGCGAAACCAATTCTTTCTGGGCGGCAGTTGTGGAAATGCCAACGGCTTGTTTGTAGTCGGGAGCCACTTTACCTTCCAGCACGCCCAATTTGAACTGGCGGCGGACTTCCAACACGATCAGCGAAGCCGCGCGAGCCACTGCCTGAATGGCGAACGACGAGAACAGCCACGGCAACGCGCCGCCGACCAACATGCCCACGAACACTTGCGGCACATCAGCGCGGATGCCGATGGATTGAATCTGCGCTTCGAGAGGAACGCCCAGCGCGGTCTGCGCGCGCGAAACGTCCACGAGGAACGAGCCAAAGAGCGAAACAGCCGCAATGACAGCGGAACCGATGGCAACGCCTTTCGTGATGGCTTTCGTGGTGTTACCGACCGCGTCGAGATCAGCCATGATCTGCTGGGCGGCTTTGGTTTCCTTGTCGGTTTTGCCGTGCCATGCCATTTCACCGATACCATTGGCGTTATCTGAAATGGGACCGAATGAATCCATCGCCACGTTGTTACCGGTCAGGGTCAACATGCCGATGCCGGTCATCGCCACGCCGTACAAAATGAACGTCGCGCGTTCCGCGGCAGTCACATCGGGGATCGTGCCGAAAATAAAGATCGAGGCGACGATGGTCAACGCAATGACCAACACCGACCACACGGACGATTCAAAACCGACCGAAACGCCGTTCAAGATCAACGTGGCGGGACCTGTGTCGGCAGATTTCTTGATATCGTTCACAGGCTGGGCATGCGTGCCGGTGAAATATTCAGTCAGGCGGTCAATAACGATCGCGAGCAACACACCAACGCCCACAGCCGCCGGCATTCTCCACCAACCGCCAAACTCAGCCATTGTGTCTTTCATATATAAGAAGCCGGCAACGAAGAACAGAACAGCAGAGATCACAGCGGAGGTCAAGAAGCCGCTGAAGATCGCCTTCATTGCGTCGTGGGCTTTCCCGGTGGCGCCGGCGCGCACAAAGTACGTGCCGATGATCGAGGAAAGCACGCCGATACCGCGCACCATCAATGGGAAGATGATCCACTCGAGGCGCCCGGTCGTGTGCCAAAGGGCGAGACCAAGAATCAAACCGGAGACGATCGTCACTTCGTAGGATTCGAAGATATCCGCCGCCATGCCGGCGCAATCGCCGACGTTGTCGCCCACGAGGTCAGCCACCACTGCGGGATTCCTCGGGTCATCCTCCGGGATGCCTGCCTCGACCTTGCCGACCAGGTCCGCGCCCACGTCAGCCGCTTTGGTGAAGATGCCGCCGCCCACGCGCATGAACAACGCGAGCAGTGTGCCGCCAAAACCGAAACCGAGCAACGCGTCCGGCGCGGCGATGCCGAGAACGATGAAGATCAACGTGCCGCCCAACAGACCCAGCCCATCGGTGAGCATACCGGTGATCGTGCCGGCGCGATACGCAATACGGAGCGAGTCGCCGAACGAGCGTTTCGACGCGGAAGCCACGCGCACATTGCCTTCCACCGCCATGCGCATGCCGATCTGCCCGACCGCCAGCGAGAAGCCCGCGCCCATCACAAAGGCGAACGCGCGCGCCAGACCGATCCACAAGCGGACCGTTTCTGCCGGCACGCCTTCAAAGCGTTCGAGCGCTTCGGGGGAGGGCGGAACAATATACACGGAGAAAAAGAGCGCGATCGTCAAAACGCCGATTAACGGCAAAATGGAGCGCAACTGCCTTTTCAAATAGGCGTCCGCTCCATCCTTGATCGCGTTCCAGACTTCCTGCATCTTCTCCGTGCCTTTATCTTCACGCAGGATCTGGGATCGAAGAAAAATCGCATACAGCAAGCCGAGAATGGCAACGCCAAACACAGCCCAAATGGCAATTTCCTCCAGCGAAGTAAGTCCTTGCATAGCGTACATAGGGGGTGATTCCTCCCGAACAAAGTTTTTTCCGGGCATCTGCCCGGCAGAGCAGACGGATTTTACAGGCGCAAAGTTATTGTGTCAAGAAATTTGCCTCTCGGCGCCTTGTCTCAGCCCTTCTCGCCGATCTCCGGACGGGTATTCAAACCAATGGCGGACTAACAGACTGGGACGATATACCCTTTACATGTTACACTCGCGCAAGTTTAAACCTTTGAGGTAACCATGCGGATAAAAATACTCTCGCTTCTTCTCGCCACGGTCAGCCTGCTTCTCCCAACTTCGGCGTTCGCCGCCTCCCCAGCCGATGTGACGAATGACCGCGTCACGTTCGACTTCCCCATCTCAGCCACCTTCAGCGCCACGATCACCGCCAACGCGGAGATCCGCTCCATCGTGCTGGAGTATGGCAATGAACAACAAACCTGCGGAGATGTGGTCGCCAAAGCCTTCCCTCAATTCACCCCCGGCGCGCGCGTGAACGCGGAGTGGGTTTGGGAAATGCGCCAAAGCGGATCATTACCGCCCGGCGCAAAACTCTGGTGGCGCTGGCGCGTGACCGACATCAACGGTGTGGAGACTGTCAGCGAAACGAAGACCGCCACCTGGCTCGACGACAACCACAATTGGAAAACGCTCGACGAAGGGCTGATCAATTTTCACTGGTATCAAGGCGATGAAGCCTTCGCGCGCGACCTGATGAACGCCGCGCAGAACGGCTTAAAATTCAACGAGACCGAATCCGGTCTCACCGCCGAATCGCCGATCGATATTTACATATATGGCAACACCAACGACCTCAAAGACGCGATTCTCTACGAACCTTCGTGGACGGGCGGGCAGGCATTCCCCGATCAAGACATAGTGATTCTCGGCATCTCGCAAACCGACCTGGACTGGGGGCGCAATTCCATCGTTCACGAATTGACGCACGTGTTGGTGGGTCACCTCACATTTTCGTGCCTCGGCGACGTGCCCACATGGTTAAACGAAGGATTGGCGGTATACAGCGAGGGCGAACTCGACCCCGCCTCGCAACAGCAGTTGGATGAAGCGATTCAAAACGACACCCTGCTCAGCATCCGTTCGTTGAGCGCGGGATTCTCCGAAGTATCAGACAAGGCGTATCTTTCATATAGTCAATCCTTCAGCGTGGTGAAATTTCTTGTCGAAACCTACGGGCAGGAAAAGATGACCGCGCTCCTCACCTCCCTGCGCGATGGCGTGACCATCGACGAAGCCTTGACCAACACATACGGCTTCAACGTGGAAGGCTTGGAGGATGAATGGCGCGCAGGCATTGGCGCCAAGCCGCGCGCGGTCTCCGCGCAACCGACCGCGCAACCCACGGCTACGTTCGTGCCAACCATCGTTCCCGTTTCGGGCTTCCAATTTTCACAAATCACCACGCCGACCGCCATTCCCACCTCCTCGTTCGGCACACAGCAACCGACAACAGAAGCGCCCCAGCCAAGCGGACCTCCGCTCTGGCTGACATTATCCCTGCTCGGTATGTGTTGCGTATTTCTCCTCTTGATCGGCGTAGTTGTGCTTGGATTAATCGCTCGCAGAGGGAACCAACAACAAGAAGGCAACCATGGCTAAACTCAAACTGCGGAAGTTGGCTTCCGCCTTGTTCGCGATCGTAATCTTATCGACGATCACTGTCGCTTCCCCGCGCCGCGCGTCGGCGTTGCAAGTGGATATCCCACTCGACCAGGCGTTGGTGTTGGCGGGAGGCGAATCAACCAACCCGCGTAGTTACGACCCGGCTACCACGCACACGTCCGGCGATAAACTCGTCTTCAGTGGGTTGGTCTCGTTCGACCCAAATCTGAATCTCACGCCCGACCTCGCCGAATCATGGGATATCAGCGCTGATGGCACGGTCTACACCTTCCACTTGCGGCAGAACGCCAAATTCCACAATGGGCGCGCCGTCACCGCGCAGGACGTGATCTACTCGTGGCAACGCGCCGCCAGCCCGGCGGTCGCGTCCGACACGGCGCTCACGTATCTGGGCGATATCGTCGGCGTGCGCGAGATGAATGCGGGGCAGGCAGAATCCATTTCCGGGTTGGTCGCACTCGACGACCACACCCTGCAAGTGACCATCGACGCGCCCAAGCCGTACTTCCTCTTGAAACTCACCTACGCCACCGCCTTTGTGTTAGACAAGGAAAATGTGGAAAGCGGCGAGGAATGGTATCGCGCCCCAAACGGGACGGGACCCTATCGCCTCGCCGAATGGCGCAGGTTCGAGATCATGGTTTATGAAGCCAACCGGGATTTTTACCTCGGCGCGCCCAGCATCCCCTACGTGGTTATTCAACTCTACTCCGGCGACGATCAGCGCTTGTATGAAACCGGCGAAGTGGATATCGCCGGCGTGTATTCCATCGAACGGTTCACCGACCCATCCGAACCGCTTCACAACGAACTGTTGACCGGCGTTTCGCTTTGCACCGGCTACGTGAACTTCGATTCCACCCGCCCGCCGTTCGACGATCCCAAAGTCCGGCAGGCGTTCACCATGGCGTTCGACCGCCAAAAATTCATCGACGTGGTCATGAATCAACGCGCCCTGCCGGCAAAAGGACTCTACCCGCCCGCCCTGCCGGGGTACAGCCTTTCGCTCAAAGCCTTGCCCTACGATCCCGAACGCGCGCGTCAACTGCTGGCTGAATCGAAATATGGCGGACCCGACGGCTTGCCTCCCATCGTCTACACGGATGGCGGCACCGGCACGTATATCAATTCCGATGTTGCCGCATTGGCTGAAATGTGGGAACAAAACCTCGGCGTCACGATCACCATTGAGAACCTCGAACCGAACTTCTTCACCGAGCAGATCTATGCCGGCAATCACGGTCAACTCTTCAGCGGCGGATGGTGCGCCGATTACCCCGACCCTGAAAACTTTGCCGATGTGCTCTTCCACACCGGCTCGCAACAAAACGGCGGCGGATATTCCAACCCGCAACTGGATGCCCTCCTCGAGCAAGCGCGCACCGAACGCGATGTGGCAACCCGCATCGCCCTCTATCAGCAAGCCGAGCAGATCATCGTGGACGATGCCGCCGCGCTATTCACCGCGCATTATCTTTCGTATCAATTGGTCAAGCCCTACGTAAAGGGCTACGTCTACACCCCCATCGACATTCCCATCGAACGATATATGTGGTTGGATGGGAAATAAAAGAATTCACCGCGAAGCCCGCAAAGAACGCGAAGTTTAATTGTTTTTCTTTGCGGGCTTCGCGTTCTTGGCGATAAAAAATTTAAGGACGCGCCTCCACCACAAACTCAACCCGCGCGATTCGCCCTCCCACGCTCGATACGAAAAAATTAAATGACAGACTCCCGCCGGGCGGAAGGCTCGTAACCGATTCCCAACGGCGGACGCCAACCACGCGTCCCGCGTCATCGTACGCCACCGCCGCCACCCACACCTGATTCGCCGTAGCCGCCTGACTCTGCGACAAGACCATGCCACTCACCTGCGCGCTATGCCCTTCCGCGCTCACCTGCGCCAACGCATTGTTGACCGTGGCTGGCAGATAACGCGCATCGCCTGCCTGCAAACGGATCGCGGTCAACACTTGCGTTTGAGGTTGCGCGTCGAACGGAACATCGGGAGGAAAGAACACCGCCATCGGCGCGGATGCGTTCGGCGGCAAAATGTTCAATACGAGCCAGGCGGTTTGAGAGGCAACGACCGCATTCTTTGAATCGACCAGCGTCACTTGCGCGCTGAGATTTTCCAGCATGTCATTCGAATCATTACGGGCGAGCACAAAACACCACATTCCTTTATCGACGGTCGGGTAACATTCGATCTGCGAAACGATGAACGGCGCGGGCGTGGGCGTGGAGTCTCCGGATGGGTTTTCGGGGTTGCTCGGTATTTTGATCACGAGTCCCACCGACATGGAATTTGCGTCGATCTCTGGATTCGCCGCTTGCAAATCATCCAACGACAGGTTGAATTTTTCGGCAATCGCGCCCAACGTATCGCCTGTTTGAACGGTGTACGTGAAAGGCGTCGGGCTGGGAAGCGGCGTGGTGAGCGGGACCAGCCCCACTGGCGTTTGAAGCGGAATCGAGGTGGAAGTCAAAAATGGAGTGAGAGGCATCGGCTGGGGAGTCGAATCCATTGGTTGAGGCGCGCAGGCAGTCAATAAAAGGAAAGAAGAAAGCGCCGCCCTGAGCACGATCGAGGGGATGGTTCTTTGCATGAGGAGATTATAATAGACGGATATTTGTTCATCCCGCAGTTGAACGGCGGGATGTTCCAGAGGAGATAACAATGAACTATCGTCATTTGGGTCGCACGGGGATTCGCGTGAGTGAACTATCGCTTGGGTCGTGGGTCACGTTCAAAAATCAAGTGGATGTGGACGCGGCGGTCGAGTTGATGGCGGCGGCGTACGACGCGGGCGTGAACTTTTTCGACAACGCGGAAACGTATGCGCACGGCAAATCGGAAGAGGTGATGGGCGCGGCGTTAAAACGCTTGAATTGGCGGCGCGGCAGTTATCTTGTAACGACCAAGTTCTTTTGGGGCATCCACAACAATGTGAACGAGCGGAACACGTTGAACCGCAAACGGTTGATCGAGGGCATCAACGGCTCGCTTTCGCGTTTGCAACAGGAGTATGTGGATGTGATCTATTGTCACCGCGCCGACAAGACCACGCCCATCGAGGAAACGGTGTGGGCGATGCACAACATCATCGAGTGGGGGAAAGCGATGTATTGGGGCACATCGGAATGGAGACCGGACGAGATCGTCGCGGCGATCAATATCGCGGAGAAGCATCACCTGCACAAGCCGATCACCGAACAACCCGAATACAACTTGTTCGCGCGCAACCGCTTCGAAAAGGAATATGCGCGCGTGTTTCAGGATTACGGCTATGGCACGACGATCTGGAGTCCGCTGGCTTCGGGGATGCTGACGGGCAAATATTTGAAAGGCATCCCGAAAGACAGCCGCGCCAATCTCAAAGGCTATCAATGGCTTCACAAGGATGTGAAAAATAAAGAAAGGCTCGCCCAAGTCCGCGCGCTGCAACCGATCGCAAAGAGCCTGGGATGCAGTCTCTCGCAACTCTCGATCGCATGGTGTCTCAAGAATCCAAACGTGAGCACGGTCATTTTGGGAGCGAGCCGCGTGGAACAGTTGCGCGAAAATCTCGGCGCCGAAAAGGTGGTTGCCAAACTGAACCCCAAGGTGATGGAAAAAATCGACAAGGTCTTCGGCGTTGTAAAAGACGAAGGCGACGATTAACGCACGTATCGCGCGGATGGATTCAGCCGGAAGAGTTCCTCCTTATCTCACCTGACGCAGAACGGCCCGAAGGGTCTCGTGAATCGGATTTGGTTTTTATCCGCTCCGGCGAGAGAGCGCGTAACATCACCTCCTTAACTCAGAAAAAACGCATGACTTTCGTCAGCCTCTTTCTCAGTGGAGGTTAATGTCTCCATGTACAATGAAATCGGACACAAGCAATAGGAATTCAAATCATACTATTCTCCATGGAGCATGAACATGAAACTCAATAAATTTGTCATCGGTGGACTGCTGATCCTTGGCGCGGTGGTGTTTCTGATCGCCAACGCCACCAAAGACGCTTCGCAATACTTCATGACGGTGGACGAACTCAAAGCGGAGGGACCCGCCATCGTCGACAAGAACCTGCGCGTTTCCGGCGCGGTGATCGGCGACACGATCCAATATGACCCTTCCACGCTGACCCTCACCTTCGAGGTGGCGCACGTTCCGGCGGAAGATGCCACACTAAAAGATGAGGGCGGGCTTGCCGAGGCGCTGCACCAGGCAACCATCGATCCCTCGCGTTCGCGCATGACGGTGGTGTACGTGGGCGTCAAGCCCGACCTGCTCCGCAACGAAGCGCAGGCAATCGTCACCGGGTATGTAGACGCGGAGGGAGTCTTCCATGCCGAGGAACTTCTGCTCAAATGCCCCACCCGCTACGAAGAAGCCGTGCCAGAGCAGGCTGGATAGATAAGGAAAACCTCACAGGCGCGAACGACCTGTGAGGTTTGTATCGAGGAGATTTAATGATCGCCAATCTTGGGCTTGGAATCCTGCTCGTCACATTTTTTGTCACTGTCTACAGCGCGGTTACCGCGGCGGCTTCAAACCCCAAGGGGTTAGCCCGTATGCTCCGCAGTATTCCCTCGCCGCGCCTCAAACGGTTTGCGGATGAGCTCGACAAACTGGAAGACCCGCAACGCGCCGCATCGATGGCGGAAAGCGCGCGGCGGGCAATGTTACTTACCTTCCCCCTGCTTACCGTCACATCGCTTCTATTAATTTACCTGCTCGTCAACGACCATTACGAAGTGCAGTTCGTGTACGAAGTGACGAGCCGCTCGATGCCTACCTACCTCAAGGTTACGGCTTGGTGGGGCGGGCAGGCCGGCTCGTTGCTATTCTGGTCGTGGCTCATGTCGGCGTTTGCCTCGCTGGTCACCCTGCGCAAATGGGACCGCGACCGCGAATTTCTCCCCTGGGTTATCTTCGTTTCCTGCGTCACGCTCGCCTTCTTTTTGGGCATGACCGTCTTCTTTGAGAATCCGTTCCGGGTGTTTTACCAAACCGAAACGGGAGTCTCGGCGCATTTCTTCCAGCCGGCGAACAGCATCCCGTTCACGCCGGAAGACGGGCGGGGACTCAACCCGCTTCTTCGACATCCCGGCATGATCATCCACCCGCCTCTGCTCTACCTCGGATTCGTTTCCTACGTCATTCCGTTTGCGTTCGCCATCGCGGCGTTGATCACGGGACGCACCGACGACCGCTGGATCCGCCTCACCCGCCGCTGGAGTCTGTGGGCGTGGCTTTTCCTCACCTTCGGCCTGGTGCTCGGCGGACGCTGGGCGTATGATGTGCTCGGCTGGGGCGGTTACTGGGGTTGGGACCCGGTGGAGATCGCCGCGTTCATGCCCTGGTTGACCGGCACCGCCTTCCTGCACTCGGTGATGATTCAAGAAAAACGCGGCATGTTGAAACACTGGAATATGCTGTTGATCATCCTCACGTACGATCTCGTTATCTTCGGCACATTCCTCACGCGTTCGGGCGTGTTGTCGTCGGTACATGCTTTTGCGCAGAGCGCCATCGGACCCTTGTTCTTCGCCTACATTGCCATGACGTTGATCGTATCGGTTGCTCTCGTGATCTATCGCTGGGGCGAGTTGAAATCGGAAACCGAGATGAACTCCCTGCTTTCACGTGAGGCGTTGTTCCTGTTCAACAACCTGCTATTCATGAGCATTCTGGTCGTGTGTTTCTGGGGCGTCATCTACCCGCTCACCTCCGAACTGTTTACCGGCGCAAAAGTGACGGTTGGGCCCGCGTTTTACGAGCGCGCAAACGGACCTCTATTCGCGGGGCTGATGTTCCTGATGGGCATCGCGCCGCTCTCCGCGTGGGGGCATTCCACGGTGAAAACTCTCGGGCGGGCAATGTGGCTCCCGACGGCGGCGGCGGTTCTCGTCACGGCTGTGATCTTCGCAACCTACACCAAAAATCCGTATGCGTTGATCGGCTTCTTCCTCGTGGCGTTCGTCATCCTGATCACGTTGTATGAATATTGGCGCGGCTCGAGGGCAAGGATGAAGATCCACAGTGAAAATATTTTCACCGCCTTCTGGAACCTCACCGCCCGCGACCGACGCCGCTATGGCGGATACATCGTCCACATCAGCATGATGTTAATGGCGATCGGTATCCTCGGCATCGAACTCTTCCAAATGGAAACGCAGGGGACGCTCGAGGTCGGTCAGCAAAAAAGCATCGGCGGTTACGATGTGGTATACAAAGACATTGCCCGCTTCACCGGTCCCGATGGGCGCGAAGTGACGCGCGCGGTGCTTAGCATTTATCGCGGTCAAGAGTATCTCGGCGATCTTCATCCGCGCATCGACTACTATTGGGACTCGCAACAATCCATGACGATTCCCGGTCAACGCGCCACCATGAAGGATGACCTGTACATTCTGCTCGTCAACTGGGAGCCTGCCACCGCCACCGGCGCGACGTTCAAGATCTACGTCAACCCGCTGGTCAACTGGCTGTGGATGGGCAGCCTGCTCTTCCTCATCGGCATCATCATCGCGGCGTGGCCCGACAAGGACCCGGAGCGAGTGGCGGCGAAGGTTGAGAAGAGTGCGCGTGAGGCGGGAGTTGTGATTGGTGATTAGGAAGTGGAAAGTGGAGAATTAGAAAGTTGAGACTGGAGATTGGAGACTGAGGATCAAGAAAGCGCTTCGTCAGATACATATGTTCAAGCGACCATTACGCAATACGCAGTACGCAATATTGATTTCCATGCTTGCCATGATGCTATTTGCATCTCTCTCTGTTGCCTCCGCCCAAGGAACCACGCCCACCGATGACGATGTGAACAAGATCGCCAAGAAGTTGTTCTGCCCGGTGTGCGAGAACACGCCGCTGGATGTGTGCCCCACCGAGGCGTGCCGTCAGTGGCGGGAACAGATCCGCCAAATGCTGATCGAGGGCAAGACAGAAGACGAGATCATCCAGTATTTCATCGACACCTATGGCGCGCGCGCTTCGGGCGATCCGCCGAACAAAATTGCGTCGTATCTGATTCCGGTGACAGCGATCCTGTTGGGGGCGGCGCTCCTCCTGCGGGCGTTGCAAATGTGGAAAAAGCCGAAGGCGGCCGAATCAACCGTCCCTGCGGGCGAGGCGAAGCAAGTCCATCAAGATGAATATTTCAATAAACTCGAAGACGAATTGAAGAAGAGAAAATAGATGATTGAGACAACCCCTCCCCGCCGGGCAGTTCCGCTGTGGGTTCAGATCGTGATCTGGGTATTTTTGGCTGGCTTGCTGGCGCTGGTGGCATTGGGACTCAGCCGCCGACAGCAAGGCACCGTGCAACCCGGCGAAGTGATCGACGATTTTTCGCTCACGTTCTACAGCGGCTACGAGTTGGACGGCAAAACAGAGATCAAATTCAGCGACCTGCGCGGCAAGGTTGTGGTGTTGAACTTTTGGGCGTCGTGGTGTAAACCGTGCGAGCAGGAAGCCGCCGACCTGCAACAAGCGTGGACGGAATACGCGCCGACCGGTGAGGTGGTGTTCCTCGGCGTCGATTATGTGGACACCGAAGCGGACGCGCGCGTGTACCTGAAAAAATTCGGCATCACATACGCAAACGGCGCGGACCTGGCGACAAGAATCTCTCAATACTTCCGAATCAAAGGCGTGCCAGAGACGTATTTCGTGGACCGGGAAGGCGTGTTGCGCTATGTGCAGATCGGTCCCTTTTCCGGCGTGGATCAAATTCGGGAGCAGATCGATCTTTTGTTAAAGTAGAGGGCGAATGGATATTGCGGCAATTTTCCTGACACTGGCAGTGTTGTTTTTCGTTGGAATGTATCTATACGCGCCGTTCGCGCGCGGCTATGGCCGGCGTGTGACGGCGGAAGAGCGCGAACTTTCCGCATTGCTGGCGAAGCGCGAGCGCGTGTTGAGTTCTTTGCAGGAACTGGATTTCGACTACAAACTCGGCAAGATTCCCGAGGAGGATTACCCCATCCAGCGGACGAACCTCCTGCAAACAGGCGCGGATATTTTGCGCCAGATGGACGCGTTGACGATCGACGAAACCGACCTGCGGCGCAACAGCGCAAAGAAAGCCTCAGCCAAAAAGGAACTGACCGATTCCGAACTTGAGTATTTGATCTCGCAACGCCGGGCGTCGCGCAAAAAAAATTATGAGGGCTTCTGCCCCAAATGCGGCAAGCCGGTCCTGTCAAGCGACAAGTTTTGCGCGTCATGCGGGAAAGCGTTGAATTGATTTGCGATTCGCTGAATGCGAAGTACGGGATATGAGATACGAGATACGAGATACTCTGATAAGGCAAAACACGAATGAAGTTTCGCATCACTTTTATTGCAATGCTCGCCATCCTACTCACCGCCTGCAACATGACGCTGGCGGAAGATATCACACCGCCGCCTGGGTACGTGGCGCCGACGCCGATGCCCACGCTGGCGTTGTATCCAGCGCAACCCCCGAGCGTGGAAAACGGCAAACTGATCTACGTTGAAAAATGCGCTCCCTGCCATGGCGACACCGGTCTCGGAGACGGCGAGCAGGGCATTCAACTTGGCGTCACCGTCCGCGCGTTTGGGTTGGCAGAGATCGCCCGCCCCGCATCGCCCGCGCAGTATTACGCCGTAGTCACACGCGGGAACATCGAGCGCTTCATGCCGCCCTTCAACAGCCTCACCGATCAGGAACGCTGGGACGCGGTCGCGTACGTGATGACACTGCACACCAAAGCGGAAGAGATCGAAGCGGGCAAAAAACTTTTTGAAGCAAATTGCGCCGGCTGTTCGCTGGACCTTTTCAAAGACCAGCAAAAGATGTCGTCATTCACCGAAGTGGAACTCGCCCGCCTCGCCAGCCAGGGCGGCGATGGACTGCCGGCCTTCGGCTCAACTTTAAGTGAAGATGAACTCTGGGCGGTGGCCGCATACTTGCGGACTCTCTCCTTCGATACCGCGCCGATTGCGACGCCTCAACCTCTCGTTCACACCCAGGGGACGCCGGCTTCAGCCGCCTCTACCTCTGTCGCCCCTGAGATAACGCCGCTGGCGACGAGTCAAGCATCCACGGCGGGTGAAGCGACAGTCACCCTGCAACCCGGCTTCGGGATCGTCAGCGGAGTCATCGACAATCAAACCGGGGCAGATCTGCCGTCTGGTTTGGTCGTCACCTTACGCGCATATGATCACGACGCGAACGATCCAAACGCGGGTCCCGTTGAAACTTTTTCACTCGAAGGCGTTGTTGAACCAGACGGCGCGTATTCCTTTGAAAATGTCGAAATCCCCGCCGGCAGAATCTTTCTCGCGGAACTCACCTACGCAGGCGTGAAATTACAGTCCGAATTTCGTATTGTTGAGGAAGGCGCGCAACTTGTCAGCATTCCCTCGTTGACGATCTACGCCCTCACCGAGGATCCTTCGGGCTTGGTAATGGACGACGCGCAGGTCATCTTCGAATACGCCGCCGATTCGATCGCCGTGTACACGCTGTACTCATTCCGCAACCCGACCGATGAAATGATCGTCGTGCCGCAAGATGAAACGGGACAGATCCCGTTCATCAAATTCCCCAAAGGTTCGTCTGGTTTTGGTTTCGAGCCAACGCAAGACAGCGCCACATTCCTTTCCACTGCCAATGGGTTTGCCATCCCGCCTAGCGACGCATCGTACGGGCTGGTGGCATTCTCCTCGCTGGCAAAAACGGATGAAATAAATTTCTCGATGCCGTTCGACCTGCCGATTGCGTCGGTGAATGTATTCGTCCCCGTGGGCACAAAAGTGGAACAGGCGCAGTTAACCGATTTGGGTATTCAAACGATCCAAAACTTCACCTATCAAATTTACGAATCAGACTCCATCGCGGCGGGCGGGTCGCTTGCCTTCACGTTGACCGGCGAACCATCGGACGCGCCCGCGGCGACATCGAATAACACCGCCATGCTGATCGGGGCGGGCGTGCTGGGAGCCGCATTGCTGGTTGCTGGCTTCTGGATGTATCGACAAGATGCTCGCAAAGCGCAAGCCACCGAGGAAGAAGACGCGGGCGAGTTCGAGTCTGCCGAAGAGGTGATGGACGCGATCATCGCGCTCGATGACCTGCGCGGCAAGAAAAAGATCGGCGAGCAGGCGTATCAGAAGCGGCGCGCAGAATTGAAAGAAATACTGAGGATAGAGAGTAGAGAATAGAGAATAGACTTTATCTGTAATAAGCTCAAGTTCTTTTGTAGGACGCGGATAAACGCCGATGAACGCTGATAAAGAAGAAAAAATCCGCGTTTTCCGCGTCAATCCGCGTCCGAAAAATTATTTCCGATAACGTCTGATAGAGAATCGTCGTATGGCTCATTTTCTATCATCAAGTCGGCTAATGGCATTATTGTTATGATCACCGTCAAAAAACTCGTTAAACGATTTGGGTTAAAGACCGTCCTGCGCGGCATGGATTTTGAAGTTAAGCCGGGCGAATTTGTCGCGTTACTCGGTCCTAACGGCGCGGGCAAGACCACTTTTTTGAGAATCCTCGCCTCGCTTTCGCGCCCATCGCTGGGAGAGGTGAACATCGCCGGCTTCAAACTTCCCAACGAAGCCGCTCAAGTCCGCGCGAGGCTGGGGGTGGTGTCGCATCTTCCGCTTTTATATGGCGATCTCACTGCGGAGGAAAATCTCCGCTTTTACGCCCGTATGTACGGAATTACGAATGACCAACTCCGCATTACCGAGGTCTTGGAGATGGTCGGGCTCGCAAACCGCCGCCGCGACCTCGTGCGCGCCTATTCGCGCGGAATGCAACAACGTCTCGCCATCGGGCGCGCGGTCCTACACGACCCGGAGATCATGTTATTTGACGAGCCATACACCGGGTTGGATCAGGACGCATCCACCATGTTAGATGATGTTTTGAAAACTGTCGCCGCGCGGGGACGCACCGTAGTGATGACCTCGCACGATCTGGCTCGCGCGGAGGAACTGGCTACCCGCTTCGACATTCTCTCGCGCGGGGTGATCGCCGCCTCCGCAACACGCAGGCAGGTGAAGAAAACCAACCTGCTCGAATTTTACAAACAGGCATTGGCAGGGTGAGATGAAAAGGAGCGAGCAGTTATCAGCGAGTAGCAAGCAGTCGCAAAGTAGTTTTTTCAAGGCTATCGGCGCGATCGTGTGGAAGGATTTGCGCGCCGAATTCCGCTCGTGGGAACTGATCTCATCAATGCTCGTGTTTTCCCTGCTGGTGATCCTGATCTTCAACTTTGCGCTTGAGTTGGACGTAAAGACCCGTCAATCCGTGACGGCGGGCGTGCTCTGGGCAACCTTCGCCTTTGCCGGCACCCTCGGCTTGAACCGCTCGATGGCGATTGAAAAGGATCGCGGCTGTCTCGATGGTCTCCTGCTCGCGCCGGTCGATCGCTCGGTCATTTACTTCGGCAAATTTTTCAGCAACCTCGCCTTTATGCTCATCGTCGAAGCGATCGTCCTGCCGGTGTACAGCGTGTTGTATAACACCAACTTATTCCAGCCGGGATTATTGCTCGTTATCCTGCTTGGCTCGGTTGGGTACACCTCCATCGGCACGTTGCTCGCCGCCATGTCGGTGCAAACGCGCACGCGCGATATCCTGCTCCCCATCCTGCTGTTCCCGGTGGTGTTCGCGGTCCTGCTTGCGGCGGTCAGAGCCAGCGGCGGGTTATTAGACAACTCGACCATTGCCGATGTTTCGTTCTCGATCAATCTTCTGATTACCTACGATGTCATTTTCATCGCCGCCTCATTTATGTTATTCGACTCGATCGTGGAAGAATAAAACTAGAGAATAGAGAATAGAGAATAGAAAGTGGAATCTCCCATCCCTTGTCTCCAAGAAAAAGGAACACCTATGCGCCACAAACCTGTCACCCTCAAAATTCTTGACCTTGTCTCGATCATCCTGCTGTTTGCCGCGGCGTATCTCGCCATTGTTGTTGCGCCGACCGAGAAAGTCATGGGCGAGGTGCAACGCGTCTTTTACTTCCATGTCGGCACGGCGTGGGTCGCGCTCATCGGCTTCGTGTTCACCGCCGTTCTAAGCGTGATCTACCTCGTCACCAAGAACCTCAAGTGGGATCGCATCCAAGTCGCCGCCGTCGAAGTGAGCGTGGTGTTCTTCCTCATCACCATCATCCTCGGCTCCATCTGGGCGCGCCCCGCGTGGAACACCTGGTGGACGTGGGACCCGCGCCTCACCACTGCCGCCATCGCCGAGTTGATCTACATTGCCTACTTCATGCTCCGCCAAGGCATCGACGACCCCGACAAACGCGCGCGCTTCGGCGCAGTCTACGCCCTCATCGGCGGGTTGAGCGCCCCGATCACCTTCTTCGCCATCCGCCTGTTCCGCACCATTCACCCGGTGGTCATCGCCGGCGCCAACGCGGAAGCGGAAGGCAACTTTAGCATGTCGGGCGATATGCTCACAGCGTTCTTCTTCGCCCTATTTGCCTTCACCGTCATCTTCCTCGACTTGTTCTGGAACCGCATCCGCCTGGGAGAATTCCAGAACGAGGTCGAAGAGATGAAAATGAAAGCCTCGTATTAGCGCGCGCGGCAACGATCCCATTCCCCTCAATCAAGGAGTCAAACATGTTCTTCCAGGAAATCACCCCCGACACCTCCGGCTACATGATCGCCGGGTACGCCACCACATTCATCATCCTCGCAATCTACGTGGCAAGCCTGTTCCTCCGCCAGCGCAACCTCAAACAGGATATGGACATGCTCGCCGAGTTGGAGAAACCCGTCGAAAAACCAGCCAAGTCTGTAACCAAAAGAAGCAAAAAGAAATAGGGCAATCAGTACGGAGTCCGCTATAATGATGGCGGACTCTTTTCATTTATGAGACAGAACAATGGGATTCGGACCGGGTGGCGATTCAGGTTCCTACGCTGGAGCCTGCTTATCATCCTTGTGGGAAGCGGGTTCGCATCCAGCCCCAGTGAGTCTGCTTCGCCCGTGGCAGACCCCCCCGGCCCCGACCGGTTCTCCGTCACCCTCGTCGAATATACCGAATACACCTGGTGGATGATCCGCTGGGGATCGAATCAATTCATCTGCGAACTCAAGACCGACCACGAGGGACTGCCGACCATCGCGGACGTATACTCCGATTGTCTCCCAGACGATTACGACGATTGGGTCAACCAGAAACCCTGCACCGAGCATGATGTCAGTTTATGCAAAGGGAATTACCTGGTGTTGATCGAAAGCCAGCCCGCGCAAAAAGAAGTAGCCACCAAACTCCCCTCGTCTTCGGTGCAAGTATCGCTGGAAAACTGCAACCCCGTCTACACATCATCGACAAGCATCTGCGAAGCCGAACCGATCCTCATCCTGAATGGCATCGAGCCGCTTCCCGAACACCAAATCATCCGCATCGAAGGGTTGTATGCGGGACAATCGTTTGTTTGCGACGCCCACTGCCGCTTGCGCCTGCCCATTACCGGCGAGAACGGCGAAACGTTACAATTTTGGGCATTCTCCAGCTATGGGGACAGCAGTCCTATCTTCAACGCGCTTGTGCGTGTTGCCCAAGCGGAGAGCAACGACCCCGACCAGGCTTTTTGGTATGTGGATGTGTTAAGCAGTCAATGGATGGGCGTGCCTGTGGCTAGTTGTGTCGAAACATGGAAGACACTGCCGCCCATCGGTGGTCCGCAGGAATGGCTAAGCACGCCTACACAAAGCGAAACGCTGGGAACCGACATTCCCTACAACTATCTCGCCGCGAACTTGATCCGCAAAGGTGTGGTCGACGCGGTGACTTGTGAAAACAACGGCTTACAGGAAGACGGCAACGCATCTTCCTGCGGCATGGACAAAGCGCGAGGAGCCGTCACCGCATGGCAAAACCAGTTCGATGAAATTATTTTAAATGTGGCAAAAGACACAGGCGCGCCGGCAAACCTGCTGAAAAATTTATTTGCCAAAGAAAGCCAGTTCTGGCCTGGCATTGGCGCGAAGGATGACGTGGGCTTGGGTCAACTGACCGAACAAGGGGCAGACACCACCTTAATGTGGAATCCCCCGTTCTTCAACCAGTTCTGCCCGCTCGTCATGGATTCCGAAGAGTGCAAAAAAGGCTACCTCGGCTTGGAAGAAGACCAGATGCGACACGCGCGCCTCGCCCTTATTCAGGCAGTCAATGCAACGTGTGAAGACTGCCCGCTCGGCATCGACCTCGACCGCGCCAATTTCAGCATCGGCGTGTTTGCCCATACCCTGCTTGCCAACTGCGAACAAGCCGGGCAATTGGTGAGAAACGTCAACGCGGCGCAAACGGCTGGTTCGGTTTCCACCTACGAGGACTTATGGAAGTTCTCGCTGGTCAACTATCACGCCGGTCCCGGGTGTCTCGGCGACGCGCTCGATCTCACGTTTGCGAAAAGCCTCGAAATGACCTGGGAGAACGTTTCATCGAATTTATCCGCCGGGTGCAGCGGCGCAGTAGACTACGTCAACGACATCAGCGAGTGAATCGTTTTCACTTCAACCCTGCGCGGAGGCGTTTGCCTCCGCGTTTTGTTTTGAGGTAAACTAGAAATCTCCCTCACCCCTAAGGAGTCATCATGCTCACCCTCGTCGAAAAAATTATCTTCGCCTTATTCATGATCGCTTCCGTTGTGTGGACGTATCGCGGCGCCCGGCGGATCGCGCGACAGTTCTCCAGCGGACAGGGTAAAGTGGATTGGTCGCTCGCTTCAAAACGGACGGGGGAACTGGTCGCCAAGTATGTATTTTTTACTCCCGTCTTTCGGTTCCGCCCGCTCCCCAGTTTTTTACACGCCTTCATCGGCTGGGGGTTTTTCGTTTATGTGTTCGTCAACCTCAATGAATTGATCCTCGCCTACACGGGCGTCAACCTGTTACACCACACCGGCATCCCCGGCGACATGTATCGTTCCTTGGCAGAATTCATCTCGTTCGCGCTGATGTTCGGCATGATCGGCATGTCCATCCGCCGCTACATTCTCAAACCTGCAACGCTCACCACACGCGACACCACCCTACTCAACCCCAAAGCGCGCGCGGGCATCACAATCGATTCCATGATCGTGACCGGCACATTCTTCACGCACACGTTAGCGCGCGTGTTCGCCGAGTCGTTCTATCTCGCCCGCCATGAAATTCACGACGCATGGCAACCCATCACCTCCGCGCTGGCGGGCTTGTGGATCAATCTGCCCGAGTCGCAACTTTTGTTCAATGAGCGCTTGATGTTTTGGATCTCATTGGGATTCGTGTTTGCCTTCCTGCCATATTTCGCTTATTCAAAACATATCCATTTATTTGTCGCGCCGTTAAATTTCGCGCTCAAGCCCGAACGGAAATCCATCGGGCAGTTGAGTTACATCAACCTCGACGACCAGTCCATCGAACAGTTTGGCGCGGCAAAGATGAGCGACCTCGGCTGGGAACAGATCATGGATGCGTACGCCTGCATCCAATGTTTTCGATGTCAGGAGGTTTGTCCCGCATACAACACGGGAAAAATTTTATCGCCCGCCGCGCTGGAGATCAACAAGCGTTATCACCTGAAAACTGGCGACACCGATGTGCCGATGCTGAATCTCATTTCGGAAGAGGCGGTCTGGGCTTGCACAAGTTGCGGCGCGTGCGTGGACATCTGTCCCGTCGGCAATGAACCGATGCGCGACATCCTCGACATCCGCCGAAATCTTTCGATGATGGAGAGTCAATTCCCGAAGCAACTCGAGAACGCGTTCAAAGGAATCGAGCGCAACGCGAACCCGTGGAATGTGCCGCAGTCTGATCGCCTGAAATGGGCAGAGGGACTCAATGTGCCGACCATCGAGCAAAACCCCGAGCCCGATATTTTATGGTGGGTTGGCTGTGCCGCGTCAACGGATGCGCGCGCGCAAAAGACAGCGCAGGCGTTCGCAAAAATTTTGAACGCGGCGGGAGTCAACTTTGCCGTGCTCGGGCGGAACGAATCCTGCACGGGCGATCCCGCTCGGCGCGCAGGACGTGAAGATATTTTCTTTGCGATGGCTTCGCAAAACGTGGAAGTCCTCAACGAGGTAAAACCGAAACGGATCGTCGCCACTTGCCCGCATTGTTTACATACGATCAAGAATGAATATCCCGCGTTTGGCGGAAATTACGAAGTGGCGCATCACACGCAATTTATCAATGAGTTGGTTGGCGCGGGGAAGATCAGTTTAGAAGTAAGCAGTGATCAGTTATCAGTGACGTTCCATGACCCGTGTTATTTGGGACGGCACAACAAAATTTTCGACGCGCCGCGCGAGGCGTTGCAGTCCACTGGCGCGTTGACGATTGAAATGCCGCGCAATTCTGCCAAGTCGTTTTGTTGCGGCGCGGGCGGAGCGCAAATGTGGAAGGAGGAGGAAAGCGGCACAGCGCGAGTAAACCAGACCCGTTTTGCCGAAGCGAAGACGACGGGCGCATCCACGCTCGCGGTGGGATGTCCATTCTGCATGGCGATGATGACCGACGCATCCAAAGCCGACGGAGGGGAGATCCAAGTGAAGGATGTGGCGGAGTTGGTAGCCGAACGGCTAAAGAGTTGATCGATCCCTTATGCCCACGCTTCAAAACAAAGGCGAGTATTTATTGGTTGAGATCAACGAGCCATACTCACTGGAGATGATCAATTCGGCGATCCATGAAGTTACCGCGTATTGCAAAGAACACAACTTGAACAAAGTGTTAGTGGACATGAGGAACATGCCGGGCGCCCCAAGTATCCTTGAACGCCATCTCCACGGAATTGAGGTTGCCAAAGTGTGGGGAGCGCGAATTAAAGCGGCTTTGATCCTGCGACCTGAAAGTCTTAGCCACATGACCGAAAATACCGCCGTCAACCGCGGCGCGAATTTATTATCCACATCCGATCTTGCTCATGCTTTGGAATGGCTTGGCGTAACAGGGTAGCCCTCCGGAACGAAAATATTTGACACGATGATTGTCAATATAGTAGAGAAACCACCAAAAACACCTTGAGGTCATTCATGTATACCTGTCAAAACAAGGGCGATTATTTGCTTGTAGAAGCCAGCGGAAACTATTCGCTGAACTTGTTGGTATCCATCATTCATGATCTAGCTGATCGCTGTCAGAAAGAGAATCTAAATAAAGCATTGCTCGACTTGAGAAATGTTGAAGGCAATCCCAGCATCCTTGACCGCTATCGCTTTGGTGTCGAAATCGCCAACGCGTGGGGACCAAAAATAAAGGTGGTTACCGTTGCAAGACCGGAGGCGATCAACAAAATGGGCGAAAATACCGCCGTCAATCGCGGGGCGAATGTATGGGTTACATCCGACATGGATATCGCGCTACAATGGCTTGGGGTTGAAAATAAATGACAGGAGAATCATCATGCTGAACTTGAACACCAAATTCGGGCGCGTCGCCAAGAAACATTTGAAAAGCGAATACTTCATCTGGCTGACGACGGTGGACTCAACAGGCGCGCCTCAACCCAGACCGGTGTGGTTCATCTGGGACAAAAATTCGTTCCTCATTTTTAGCAAGCCGCTGGCGCATAAACTGAAACACATCCGAAAGAATCCGCAAGTTTCATTGCATTTCAACTCTGCAGATAAAAAAGCGCAAGAGCATCTGATCATTTTCATAGGGACAGCGCTTGTTGAAACGAGTTCGTTGCCCGCGCATAAGATCCGCGCGTACATGAAAAAATACAAGGCGGGGATCCAAGGTTTGGGCGCGACCCCGGAAGAATTCTCCCGCGAATACTCAGTCGCCATCCGAATTACTCCCGCCAAGTTGCGCGGTTGGGAGTAAAATACCCCACCAACGAGAGGAGGCTGGAATGAAAGATTTGGTCAAAACTCTGCATCCTGAAAAGAAACAGGGCGTGAACATCAGCAGGGAAAAATACGACATGATACGAAAAGCAATTATGAGCGAACTTCGCAGCAACAAAGAAATGACCTTTATGAAACTCTCGCGCGCAGTGGAAAAAGAAGTGCGCGGAAAATTCGACGGCTCGGTGATGTGGTACGTCACCACCGTCAAACTCGATCTCGAAGCGCGCGGCGAGGTGAAGCGCGTGCCCAACTCGCGCCCGCAACTCGTTCGGCTGGCAAAATAGGAATCTTCATGGCAGACACCATCCCATTCGACGTTTCAGCCGCGCACAAATATTTCTCAGCCGAAAATTTCAACAGAACTTGGGAACTTATAGAAAAAAGCGAACGCACCGACGAAGAAAACCTGGCAATGTTGCACAATGCCATCGCATCGCTATGGCATTGGTCCCAGCGCGAGGACGTCTCTGCGAAACCACTATCAGTCGGGTATTGGCAAGTCTCGCGCGTGTATAACATCATTCAACAACCCAGCCTCGCGCGGACGTATGGTCTACAGGCGTTGAAGCACGCGGCGAGTCTCGATCCATTTTATAAAGGCTATGCCTGCGAAACCCTCGCCCGCGCCGAAATGCAAAGCGGCAACCGCGTGATCATGCTTGAATATCTCAATCAGGCGCGCAGTTTCGCGCAACAAGTGACACAAGACGAAGACCAACAACTTCTCCTCCGCGATCTGGAATCCATCCAATAAATGACCTATCCGCGATCCTTTCTGCTGTGCGCGATGCTCGCCCTCCTCTTGCTCTCTGCCTGTTCCTCGAGCGCCACGCCCGCGCCAACCCTGACGGCGTTCGAACAACTGGGTCAATCGGTCTTCAACTTGCGATGCGCGCAATGCCACGCGCTTGTGCCAGATACGGTAATCATCGGTCCGCCGCTGGCAGGAGTCGCCACACGGGCTGGAACCCGCGTCCCTGGGATGGAGGCGACGGAATATCTCGAAACGTCGATCCTGTTTCCGAAAGATTTCCTCGTCCCTGAATATACAGACACCATGCCGACCAATTTTGGAAAAGAATTGACCAGCGAGGAACTCGAAGCGGTGGTCGCGTTTTTGATGACGTTGAAATAATATGATAGACCTCACAGGTCTTAAAGACCTGCGAGGTCTTCTCAATTCCCGGTTGGGGATGCAGTTCGATTTACTTGGCAAATCGTGCATCCCGCTCGCAGTGCAACTGCGAGCGAACAAACATACGGAAGTTATTAATTTACCGACCCTAATGACCTGTGAGGTCTTCTCGGAGGAGAAATGAAAATCTGGATTAAACGCATCTTCCTTATTTTGGGCTTGCTTGCCCTCGTCGGCATCTTCTACGCCGCGTTTGCCCCCCTGCCCTTCGACGAACTGCCTCCCGAAGAGAAGTGGGGCGCGGGCGCGAGCAGTGTGCTTCCCGCGTATAGCGGGTTGCAACGCGAATTCCCCGCGCTCAACGGCGATACATCGCCTGAAAAAGCGAAACTCGGTCGTTTGTTATTTTTCGACCCGATCCTTTCCAAGAATCAAGATATGTCGTGCGCCACGTGCCATAACCCCAGCCTCGGTTTCAGCGATGGCTTGCAAACGGCAAAAGGTTCCGATGGTTCATCCCTACCGCGCAATACGCCCACGCTATGGAACGCCGGCTACTCGACAAAACTTTTCTGGGACGGCCGCGCAGACTCGCTGGAAGCGCAAATGTCTGTGCCTCTGCACGCGGAGAATGAAATGGCTGGCTCTGACGCGGAAACCGTCGCGCGCTTGATGAAAATCCCCGAATATGTGGAGTTGTTCAACAAGGCATTTGGGAACAATGCCATCACCGTCGAAAACGCGCAAACAGCGATCGCTTCCTTCGAGCGGACTCTGGTTTCAAACAATAGCCCTTTTGATAAATACGCCGCGGGTCAATTCGACGCGTTGACATCGCAGCAACGGCGCGGCTTGAACCTCTTCCGTTCGGCGGCGACGCGTTGCTTTGAATGTCACGCCGCGCCAACCTTCGGCTCGGATGATTTCTTCGTGACCGGTTCGCCCGACCTCGAAGGGTTCCAGCACGACGAGGGTCGCGCCGCCATTGCCAGCGACGGACAGGATGGCGCATTCAAAGCGCCGACGTTGCGCAACGTCGCGTTGACGGGACCGTACATGCACAACGGCGCATTCGCCACGCTGGATGACGTTCTCTGGTTCTACGAAAAAGGCGGCGGGAGTCAATACGGCTTGGAAGTAGACCGTCACATCCTCCCCATTGAGTTGAGCGCGCAGGAACACGAAGATTTGGTCGCGTTCCTCTACGCGCTAACCGATGAAAGCGCGATGCCCGAAATTCCAACCTCTGTGCCATCGGGCTTGCCGGTGGTGGAACAATACCCTAACCTGGCGCGCGAAGTTGTCAGCCAGTTGAATGTCGAGGTGACTGAATCAGGCATCCCTGCGCATGAACCGACTGTCGTCCGCGTGGGCCCAAAGGAAACGATTCAACAAGCCGTCGACCGGTCTGGTCCGGGCGATACGATCGAAGTCCCGTATGGGATTTATCACGAGTCGGTGGTGTTGGATTGGAGCGATGTCAAACTGGTGGGCATCCCGAATGATCAGGGCGAGTGGCCCGTGATTGACGGCGAAGGCACGCGCTCGGATGGAGTCATCGCATCGGGAAATAATTTCGAGATGTATAACTTCGCCGTAAAGAATTACACATCGAACGGCGTGCTGGTGGAAGGCGCGACGGGCGTGTATTTGCATGATCTGTATATTGAAAATACCGGCGTGTACGGCGTGTACCCCGTGCGCTGTACGGATGTGCTGATCGAACGTATCGAAGCGACGTTGATGAACGACGCGGCGGTCTACGCGGGCAAGTCGGAGAATGTGGTGATCCGCGATACGTTGACCTACGGCAATGTGATCGGCGTTGAGCTGGAGAACACGGTCAACGGTGAAGTGTATAACAACGTGGCGCGCGACAACACCGTTGGGATTTTCATTGATCTTCTACCGCAATTGCCGTCCAAGGTTTCGTTATACACAAAAGTGTACGATAACGTTGTTGAAAATAACAACGGCGAGAACTTCGGCAAACCCGGAACCGCCGTGGCGCTCGCTCCCTCTGGGACGGGCATCTTGATCCTCGCCGCAGACGAGGTGGAAGTGTATAACAACACCATCCGCGGCAATAAATCGGGCGGGTTGGCAGTGTTCAACCTCACGATCGGGTTCGACGTCAACGAGATTGACGTGGGTCCAAACCCCGAGCATGTGTACGCGCACGATAACATCTACGAGAACAACGGCTACGACGCCGATCCGTTTGTAAAGAAGATACTTGGCAGGGGGTTCGATATCATTTGGGACTCGAACGGCGCGGATAACTATTTCGACGAAGAAGCTTCATCGTCTTTCCCGCCTATTCTGCCGAAGACTTCGTGGCCCCAGCCGCTGTATAACTTGTATTGGAGATTCTTCAATTTTGTGGTTGGGTTGGCGGGGTGAGGAAGAGCAGAGAATTAGAGAATTGAGATTGGAGACTGGGCTGGGAGGCTCGGTCTCCTTTTTTGTTTATAATGAGTAAAGGTTTCGTAGTGACGACTTTAGTCGTCTCAGCGCAGGACGACTGAAGTCGTCACTACGTTTTATTGCAACGTTTATAGGAGTTTAGTTTCATGCATCGCCTCTTCCCTGTTTCTACAAAAGACGACATTTTCCCCGAATACCAAAATACCCCTGTTGGATTATTGCTTGAATACAACAATCTCAACAGGGAGTATGAAGCGTACACACAAGCGCAATTGCTGATCGGCATGTGCATGGATAACCGCAAGCATTTGCATATCCCTGATAACTTTGCATACATCATCCGCGCGGGCGGCGCGAATTTGCGCTACAGCGAATTCAAAGTTTCATACGCCATCGCGGTGGGAGGCGTGACGTGCATCGCGTTGATCGGTCACAACCAGTGCGGGATGGTCAACTTGATGTCGCGCAAGGAGGCGTTCATTCAAGGTTTGGTCGAACGCGCAGGCTGGGAGCGCGAGCTGGCGGAACAACACTTCACGAACTTTACCCCGATGTTCGAGATCGGCAACGAAATCGATTTCGTGCTCAGCGAGGCGCAACGGTTACGATCGCGTTACCCGAAGATCTTTGTCGCGCCGTTGTTTTACAAGGTGGAGGATAATTTGTTGTATCAGGTGAAAAATATCTAGGGGATTCTACGCCGCCGCTTTCAACGCCGAGCGGATCATCAAAAATTCGGTGATGTTTTCCGCGGTGATCAAGCCGACGAATTGACCGGCGTGCATGACGGGCAGAGTCTTCGCGCCCGTTTCTTGCAGACGAGTGAGGGCTGATTCGACCATGTCGTGCGAATCCACACTGGGGACATCTTTCCGCATCACGCCGACGACCGGCGCGCTTTGTCCCTGGCGCGATAACGCGGCGATGAACGCGTCGCGTTCGAGGATTCCCATCACTGCTCCGTTGGCATCCACCACGGGGAAATCATGCTGTGAACCGGCAAGGATGAGTCCCACAACTTGCGCAAGCGTGTCGCGCGGCGAAAGGGTTTTGAAATCCGTCAGCATCGCTCGCGTGACGGGGATTCCGCTGATCGAATTTTTCATCAACGCCATGCTGGCTTCCTGCGACGCGCCGATGTAGACGAAGAAAGCGATGAACAGCAGGAAGGGATTGCTGAACATGCCGATAAACCCAAACAAGAACGCTATGCCCTGACCGATGCTCGCGGCAACCTGCGTCGCGTGGACGTAGTCCATACGCATGGCGAGGATGGCTCGCAAAACACGCCCGCCGTCCATGGGGAAGGCAGGGATAAGATTAAAGAGCACGAGGGTGATGTTGATCACCATCAAGCGCATGAGAAAAGAGCCTGAGGCGATGGTCAAGCTGGTGAGCGGAGTCAGTTTCCCCGTCGCGGCAAGAAGCGCAAAGAGAATCCCAGCGATGACCACGTTAACGGCGGGTCCCATCAGCGCGACCCACAACTCCTCGATGGGTTTATCAGGCATGCGCTCCAACCGCGCCACACCGCCAATGGGATATAGGGTGATGTCGCGGGTTTTGATGCCGTATTTGCGGGCGGTCAGCGCGTGACCGTATTCATGCAAGACAACGCAGAGAAAAAGAGCGAGGATGAAGATGATGCCGTTCACCACCTGGGCGATGGTCCCATGCTGGAGCCAGTAGCTGTATCCCACCCAGCCGATCAATAGAAGAAACGTGGCATGGACGTACACGTCAATGCCAAGAAAGCGACCCAGTTTCCATTGCCATTTCATTTTTTATCTCCTTCGGTTGATTAGAGTTTACACTCTGCCTGTTAGAAGATTGTTGTAGTTTTATGAAGATAACATGAAAATTTGACTCTACCGTTTTTAACGGGAAGTCTTTTTTTTCAAACACAAAGGACACGACGGTCACAAAGGAAATACTCAAGGACTCGGGGTTCTTTTTTGCCATTTGTGTCGCTTCGATGAACTCAGCGCAAGACTCTGTGTCTTCCGTGGTGAGGCGCTTTCCCGTTGATTACGAGGGATTCGAAAATTTTCGACGAAAATAAAGACCCGCCCAGATCACCTTGCATTTTCAAAATCGGGACGCTGATTCACGCAGAAAACGCAGATTTTCTTTCTTTTGAATCAGCGAAATCAGCGTTTATCTGCGTCCAAATGTATTCTGTAAGATAATCAGAGACCCGCCATGCTGGCGGGTCTGGTTCGATGTTATTTGATGATCCCCAATTTCTTCCCCGCTTCGCCGATGACGTCCATCGCGCGTTCGATCTCGCTCGGGTCGTGCGCGGCGGTGACGGTTGCCCTCAGCCTCGCCAATCCCTCTGGCACGGCGGGCGAAACGACCGGCAGGACGAACACATCGTTGTGTTGCGCTTCGCGCGTCATGGCGAACGCCGCTTCATCCGTGCCGCATAAGACAGGGACGATTGCCGTCTCGGTGAGCATGGTGTCGAAGCCCATGCTTTTGAGCCCGCCGATGAATTGTTTGGTGTTCTGATTCAAGCGTTCGATGCGCCAGGGTTCATCGAGGATCACTTTGAAGGCTTCGTTCGCGGCGGCGGCTTGCGCGGGCGGCAGGGCGGCGGAGAAAATATACGCGCGGCTCGCGTGACGCAGATAGGTGATGATCTCTTTGCTCGCGGCGACATATCCGCCCACCGAGGGGATGGTCTTGCTCAAGGTGCCCATCTTGATATCGATGCCCTCGTAGAGGTCGAAATATTCTTCGATGCCGCGCCCGGTCTTGCCGAGCACGCCGATCGAGTGCGCCTCATCGATCATCAACCAGGCGTTGTATTTTTTGCACAGGTCAACCATCGTAGGCAGGTCGATGATGTCGCCGTCCATGCTGAAGACCGAATCGGCAATGACGAGTTTGGCAACGTCGCTCGGCGCGTTTTTCAGCAAGCCTTCGAGATGATCCATTTCGTTGTGGCGGAATCGGCGAAACTCCGCGCCCGACATCAAACAGCCGTCCACGATGGAGGCGTGATTCAATTTATCGGAGAAGACATAATCGCCGCGTCCCATCATGGTCGAGACGACAGTTAGATTCGTTGCATAGCCCGATGAATACGTGATCGCAGATTCGGCGTGTTTGAAATTTGCGATCGTCTCTTCGAGTTCATTGTGGATCGTCAACGTGCCAGCCAGCGTGCGCACGCCGTTCGTCCCCGTGCCGAATTTGTCTACGGCGGCTTTGGCGGCGGCGTTAATGCGCGGGTGGTTGAGCAAGCCCAAGTAGCCGTAGGAGGCGTACATCCCCATCACGCGCCCGCGCACGCGCACTTTCGAGTCATCGAGCAGTTCTTCCACAGGCTGGTTGTAAAAATACAAGTCGTTTTCTTTGAGCATGGCAACGCGATCGTTCATCGCTTTGATGCGGCGGGTGACGGCGTCGTCGGTGTGATGCAAATCCATACAAATCCTCCGGGAAAGAATGCGGCAAGTGTACCAGACTGTGAAGCGATTTAGAAATCATCCCGCGACAAACGAACAGGCATCGACGCGCGGGACGATTCGAGCAAAGCGCGGATCACGCGGATATTGGCGCGCGAATCATCCAGTGAGACGCGCGGTTCGCGCCCCAGCAGAATCGCGTCCGCCATATCCTCCACCTCGCCGATATACAATTCGCCGCCGCGCACGCGGATCGATTCAGTCTTGTCGTTCCGCGTGAGATAGATCGTTTCATCGACGCCGGGTTTAAACGGATGCGGAATATTCAACGCGCCGTCACTGCCGACAATTTCCATAAATGCGTGGAACGGGATGACGAAACTGGAGTCAAACTGCGCGTGGAGGTCTCCATCGAAACGCATCTGCCCGACGAAGGTCTCGTCGATTCCTGTCGGACCTTCGACCTGCCAGCCAAATACTTCGACCGGCTCCAAGCCTGTGACCATTCTTGCGTAACTGATTGGGTAACAGCCCACATCCCAAATGCTTCCGCCGCCCCACTCGGGGGTCAAGCGCGCATCGTTTTCGCGGGTCAGCACGAAGCTGAACGAGCCGCGGATCATCTTTAACGCGCCGAGCGAGCCGCTCCGCACAATCTCCCGCGCTTTCAACGTCTGCGGATGGTGACGGTACATGAACGCCTCCGCCACGATTCGTCCATGCGTATGCGCGGCATGTTTGATGGCGTCCACTTCCTCTACGGATAACGCGAGCGGCTTTTCGCAGAGCACGTGCTTGCCTGCCTCCACCGCTTTAATCGTCCATTCGGCATGGAGGTGATTCGGCAACGAGTTGTAAATCACGTCAATGTCGGGGTCGGCAAGTAACGCCTCATACGAGCCATGCGCGCGCGGGATCTTTTTCTCTTTGGCGTAGGCGTTGGCACTCTCTGGCGAACGAGAAGCCACAGCCAACACATGATTCCGCTTCGAAACTTGCAACGGCGGGATCAATGCGCGGTTGATGCGCGCCGTGGAGAGTAATCCCCAGTTGAGAGTTTTGGTCATTGCTTGTATACCATCAGTCTTTGCACAGCGGGTCTAACACGGCGGAAAATTCCTTCGGTTCCACCGTACCAAACCAGCGATAAAGAATATCATTCTGCGAATCGAGAAGCACAAACTCGGGCGTGGCGAAAGGAGACAACAGGTCGCGCCATGCGGTCCGCTCATGGAAGTTAACGCGCTCCACCTTCATACATCCATTGTACTGATTCTTGATCCCATCCACGATGGGCTTCATGGCGCGACATTCCATTCAAGCGCCAGAAAAGAACTCGATGAAAGTGAGGTCGTTCGGCTGAATGCGCGGGGCGGAGGTGACGGCAACCGACGGCGTAGAGACAGGGCTTGTGGCGCGCGGAATCGGGGTCGCCGACGCCTCTCTCGCGCAAGAGGACAGGAGAACCGAAATAAAAAAGAGGATTCTCAATCGACGGGTCATGATGAGATTATATCGGATTGCCAGCGCAATCACTATCTGTATTTCGCGAAAGTTCAGGCGGCAGTTCGATTTACCAAGCAAATCGTGTTGCCTGCCTTGACGCAGTACAACTGCGTCAAGAACCTGTTTTCGCGATCCACTGCCTATCCACCGCCAGAGCAATATTTACATCCCCGCTTCTCTGCCGCGACGATTGCCTGGTCGCTCGACCAGAAGAAGTTTTTCTCTCCGATGGTATCCACGAGTCCGCCGCGCTTCATCATGTTGTAGGCATTGTCATGGACTCCCGCGAACATGAGCGTTCCACCTCGCTGATGCAAACGTTCATGCAGACGATGGATCGCCTCGATGCCCGCCGTGTCAATCAGCGAAACTCCGCGCATCGAGAGGATCAACGCGTGTGTGTCTTTCAAATTTTGAAACGCCTCGTTGAATTGTCCCGTCGCCGCAAAGAACAACGGACCCGTGAGGAACGCAACCTTCACGTGTTTGCACTTCCCCGCCGTTTCGATTCCCTTTTGCTTGAGCCGCTGAACGTCTACTTCCTGTACTTCGATGTCAATGCCCGCGATCTTGTTGAGGAAGACCGCGCCCGCGAGGAAGGAACCGATGAGGATGGCTTGCGTCAAATCGAGGACAACAGTGGCAAGCATCGTCACGATGAACGAGATCATGTCGGTCTTGAAGCGTTTGCCGAAGATGAATCGAATCGCCTCCCATTCGTTCATGCGGATGGCGGTGACCATCAACACACCCGCCAACGCCGCCAAAGGGATTCGTCCCATGAACGGCGCGAGCAGAAACATGGACAGCAACAACCCGATGGCGTGGACAATGCTGACAAGGCGGGTCTGTCCGCCCGATTTGATTCCCACACTGGAGCGCGCGATCGCCGCCGTGGCGGGCACTCCGCCGAAGAACGGGATGAGCATGTTGCCCACGCCTTGTGCGATCAACTCTTGATTCGCCTGCAAGCGGATACCGGTCATGTTCGAGCCAACCGCGCCGCACAACAACGACTCCACTGCGCCCAATGCGGTGATGGTGAGAGTCGGCGCGAGGAATTCGGAGAGGTGAGTCCAGGGGATGTTGGAAAGAGAAAGTCGAGATTGGAGAATTAGAGAATTGGGGATGTCGCCGATGGTTTGGGCGGACCAACTCAACGCTTGTGCTGAGCCGTGTCGAAGCATCGAGGAAAGAAGCGTGGCGAGGATGATGCCGAGGAGTGACGCGGGGAAGCGCGCCGTCCATTTTTTGGGCATGAAGAGCATCGTCCCGATCACAAGCAAACCGATGGCTAGAGACTGGAGGCTGGGGGTGAATCCGCCTTGAAAGTATCCGAGAATTTTTTCCGCGGCGGTGTCTGTGGCGGGAGTTTTGACGCCGAGCAGGTTGTCAATTTGACCGATGAAGATGATGAGCGCGATGCCCGAGGTGAATCCGCTGATCACGGCGGAGGGGATGAACGCGATGAAACGCCCGAGCCGCAACAGACCGATGACGAATAGGATAATGCCCGAAAGCAAACCCGCGACCCAGATGCCTTCGAGTCCGTAGCGTTGGACGAGGACGATCAACACGGCAGACATCGCGCCTGTGGGTCCGCTGATCTGGAACGGCGCGCCCGTAAGCGCTCCCATCACAAAGCCCGCGAGGATGGCGGTGACGAGTCCTGCCGCCGCGGTCGCGCCCGAGGCAACTCCGAACGCCAGCGCGAGCGGCAACGCCACCGCGGCAACGGTGAGACCCGCGAGCAAGTCCTGTTGAAATTTGGCAAGCGAATAGCCAGTGAACTCGTCCTTGTACAGGCGAGCGAGACTTCTTCTTGGCATAGATTGTTCTCCGAAAATAGTAATTTCACAAAGGCTCACTGCTCCCCCAAGGCGTCCTTTGTGTTAGTGGCGGGATTGTATCATAAGCGTTATTGCGGATATTTCCAAACTGGTCTAAAATTAGGGCAATCGCATCTAAATCGGTGAGGCGAGGACTTTGAGGAGGTAATCCTGGTTCCAAGCGGCTTGGAGTTGCTTGGCATGCATACCGCCTTTGGCGGTTTTCTCCTGTTTGAGCAGATTGAGC
>NZ_DBNHEF010000086.1:0-40347 GCF_057138825.1 Candidatus Defluviilinea gracilis | reverse complement strand
TTCAACTTTGCCTGTGCTATACTCCATTTTAGATCCTCCTCGGTCTTTTTGCTTGTCTCTACTCGCAATTGTACCGAGAAGGATCTACTTTTTGCTCTTTGTCAACCTACTTTGGTAAAGCCATAATCATAGTGAAAAAAAAATGACAACCCCTATTTGTCCCATTTTCTCGCATCATTCTGTTGTTCTATGTGCAAGCCGTTTTTTGTATAACGAGAACGGCGTATAATACCCCCATGCCAAAATCCCCTCCTGAATATGTTGGCTTTGGGATGCTGACGCCTGAAAGCCAAAGGTGACAGCCATCACGAAGATGACCGTCACCTTTGCATGCCGAACGGGTGGACAAAAAATCGGAGCCTCTCGACTCCGATTAGATGGCAATTGCTACCTCTTATTTAATTCCAAATAGCAATTTCAGCTTTGCATCCACTTCCTTTTGAGCGGGCGTGGATAATTGTCCCAATTCACGGACGATAACACTTGTCGCAACCGTCATCATGCGATGGAGTTGTAAAGCCGAAGAGACGCGCAATCCTGTGGCGGAAAAGTCCTTGTCCGATTCTGTGAATACGATGTCAGTAGAGAGCGGCTTGTTGGGAACGCGGCTGGTGATGAATGCCAGAACAACATGCTTGTGTTCACTAATTGGCTCGGTAAGACAAACCGCAGGACGGACCTTCGCGCTGGAAAGATCGTCAAACGGAAACGGGACAAGCACCACCTTATACTTCATAGAACGGTTTGCCGTCACTGATGGAGTAAATATCTTCTTCGGGGTCGCGTAGATACTCAAAGGCGGGATTGTTCAAGGAGACTGTTAGCCATTCCGCTTCTGTCCAATCATCGGCGATTTCTGTCAGCGGTGAAAGGACAATCACACGGACGCGTTTCGGTCCCGCGAAAGGAAGCAAACCATCCACTTGAAGTTTATGGTTTTCGTCAACCGTCCCTGTCATTTCTATGGCTGTCATCGGGGCTTCCATCTTGCACATTTCCTTTCTATGGATTAGCGGAGAAAACTCGATTCGGTTTTCGCTATTATAACCCTGTGATGCGGCAGATGAAAACGAACTTTTCGACTCACTCATAGAGAACAGCGTATAATACCCCCATGCCAAAATCTTCCCCTGAATACGTCGGTTTTGGGATGCTGACGCCTGTTGAGATTATGGTGCTGGAGAAACTTCCTCGGCATAACACAGGCGCGATCGTGACTGAGGTCAACGAGTTTGTGTTTGATGACGCCGCGATCGTGGCGTGTTTACTTCGTCAATGGGACGTGTCCGCGGGGATGATCGGCACCGCCGTCGGCGACGATGAACGCGGGCGCGCGCTTGCCAAGCGATTGAAGGATTGGGGAGTGCAGGGCAAGGTGAGATTCACGAAGGAATACAAAACTCCGCTTGAGGTGAACGTCTCAGACCGCAAAGGCGCGCGGACGTACTTCTGGCAGCGCACGCCTCAAATCCTAGCGACGCTTGATTCTGCTGACCTCAAGTTGATCCGCGGCTCGAAAGTTTTATACGTCGACTGGTACGATGGCAACCACGTCATCCGCGCAATAGATGAAGCAAACCGACTCAAAGTCCCTGTGTTTGTAAATCTGGAGCACGGACATAAATACCCCGATGTTTTGAAAAAATATGCCGACCGCGCCATGTTCTGTCAGGCAGTGACCGATGCCGCGCAACTCGGCGGCAAGCGCGCGCTGATCGGCACGGCGCGCAAGTTATTGAAATCGGGAATTGAAACCGCCATCATCACCCTCGCCAAAGGCGGATGCCTCGTAGCGCGAGGAAATGAGATTGTCCGTGTGTTCGCTCCCCAAGTCAAAGCCGTGGACGCGTGCGGGGCGGGGGCGACATTTTCCGCAGGCTTTATTTATGGTTATCTCAAAAATTGGAACCTTGAACAGTCTGCGCGATTTGCGACAGCCGCCGCAACGTTAAAAGTCAAACGCGCGGGATTGCAAATGTTTTCGGTTGCTGAAATTTTTGAGCTGGCTAACACATTAAAGGTTGAGCATTGGGCGTTCAAGAATAACCGCTTCGAGATACTCGATAGAATTATGAATATCCCGCGTCAAGTAGCCGCGCAAGGCAAGCGCGCACAGGATAGAATTCTTCGTGAACTCAGGCTTCCTAAGAAAAACGCGTCTCATGTACAGCCGCACACGAAAGTGAAAAGGAAGACAGTTTAAGTGCGACCATAGACGTTAGACCATTAACCGTCGTCCATACCCCATGGTCTATCGTCTATTGACCATGGTCATTGAGCGTGTAACAACTTTATTGTCAAAGGACATTCCATGTCGTTCGCCGAACTTCTTACACAAGATCAAATTCAAAAAATTCACGACGCCTCGTTGGAGATTCTTCAAGAGACAGGCTTCAAAGTCCGCTATGTGCCTGCGCGGGAGTTGTTCGCCAAGCATGGATGTTCGGTGGACGGCGAGCGAGTCAAATTTCCGCGCGAGGTGATCGAGAAATACCGCAAGATGGCGCCGCCGTCGTTCACGTTCCATGCGCGTGACCCGAAATTTGACAAGACGATTCCGCGCGACAGCCCGGTCATCGTCACGGCGAGTTCGGCTCCCGATATCATTGACCCAGTTACAGGTCACGAACGACGCGCCGAGTCTGCGGATATTGCCCGCATCGCGCATCTCATCAATGAATTGCCAGGGTACGATATGTTTTCCATCTCCACGCTGGCAGACGACGCGCCGAAAGATCAATTCACCATCTCGCGTTTGTATCCTGCGTTGAAATATTGTCTCAAACCTATTCGCGCGACGACGACCGATCACAAAGATACGCTGGCGATGATGGAGATGGCGTACATCGTCGCGGGCGGGGAAGAGGCGTACAAGGAGCATCCGTTCCTCACGCACCATTATTGCCCGACTGTTTCGCCATTGACGATGGATGTGCTTTCCACTGAAAATGTAATGTACTTTGCGGGCGAGGGCTTGCCTGTGTATCCCACCATCGTCCCGAACGCGGGACTCACGTCACCCATGTCTATGGCGGGGACGTTGGTGCAAGGCAACGCGGAGTATCTCGCTACGGTCGCGTTGATGCAAATGGTGAAAGAAGGCACGCCGACAATTTATGCCACGCTCGCAACGGTCGCGGACATGCGCTCGGGCGCATACACATCAGGCGCAATTGAGTGCGGCATGTTGCACATGGCGTTTGCCCAACTCGCGCGTTTCTATAACGTGCCATGCGGCGGTTATGTCGGGCTGACAAATTCAAAATTGAATGATGCGCAATCGGGCTACGAAACTGGCATGTCTGGGATGGGTGGCATCGTCGGTGGCATGGACATGTTCAACATCGGCGGTTTGATCGATGCGTTGAAAACTTTTGATTTCGCCAAGGCTGTGATTGATGATGAAGTGGCTCAGATGTTGAAGCGCGTCAAACGCGGCATCTCGTTTAGCGATGAAGACCTCGCGGTTGACCTCATCAAAGAGATCGGTCCGGGCGGTTCGTATATTGTTGCCAAGCACACGATCAACCGCATGAAGACCGAAGCGGTGATGACAAAGATTGCCGACCGCGATGCGCGGACGGCTTGGGAAAGAAAAGGCGCGTTGGATATCCAAGCTCGGGCGATGAATAAAGTGAAAGAAATTATGTCGAAGAATCCTGAGCCGTTGATCTCGCCCGAAGTGGACGAAAAACTCCGCGCCGCGTTCCCCGGTCTGGTGGCGGGTGAGTTGGCGGCGATTCAATAGTAGCGCAACGATTTTCGTGATGCAGTTCAACTGCATCACGAACGGTGGCGCCGACTTAAGTCGGCGTTACGGAGAAAATCATGTCACGCAGAATCCGAATCTTATTGGGCGTCTTTCTTCTCGCGGTCTCGCTCTCGCTGTTGATCTGGGGATTCGCGCCGTCGCGCCGCGAGGTTCGGACGCAACCTATCGCGCCGAACGAAATGCAGTTACCGTATCTTTTTGAATCTATATCATGAAAACCTCCGCATTTTTTCCGCGCTTGTTATTGGTGTTGTCGATCGCGCTGACGGTTCTCGCCTGCGGGATTGCATCTTCGGCGGCGCCTGAAGCGCCGTCAACAACGGATCAACCGGCCGCCGAGGAAATTCCCCCGTCTCAATCTGTTTCGACGGCTTTGCCAAATACTGGCGGTGGCGATTCGATCAGCCCCACATCGCAACCGGCGATTCCCGAGCGGCGGCGCATCACGCTCGAATTTCCTCCGCAGATGCGCGCGGGAGATTCGGATATTGTCCGCCTCACGCTCGAGGTGGATGATCTCGGCAATATCACGCCGACTGCGGAGGTGGGAGGCAATGTCGTCACGGGTGAAACGGTCGAAATTCCTAACTTATATGAAACGCATAACGTGATCGCCGAAGCGCGATTCGATGTCGCCGGGATGCAAGTCTCGCCGCCTGGACTCACAAGCCAGCCTCTCGCGCAGGGTGAGTCCGTTTCATTTTTTTGGAGTGTTCGCCCAGATGGAGTCGGCGTCTATCGCGGGACGGTATGGCTGTATCTGCGCTTTGTAGAACGCTCAAGCGGCGAAGAAAGCCAGAAAGCCGTGTCAGCCCAACCCGTCGAGATCGAAGCGGTGAATTTCCTCGGTCTATCGGGCGACTTGGCGCGGTCGTTCGGAGTAGTTGGTTCCATCGCAGGCACCGTCATCGGTTTCCCGTTTTTCGAAGATGTCGTGAGGTTTTTCTTCCGCAGGCGAAGAAAAAAATAGGATGAAAATCACACCAGAATAAATACTCCGTCAATTTGGGTCGGAAATCCTTTATGGTACAATCTTGCCGCTCGTAAAAAAAATTCGCAGGAGATTTTATGAGTTCGTGGGTTTATGTGGGTCTGTTTTTACTTGTTGGGTTGATCATTCCCATCGGCGCCATCGGCGCGGCGTGGGTGTTGGCGCCGAAGAAACCGAACCCGATCAAGCAAACAACATACGAGTGCGGCATCGAAACGGTGGGCGATTCGTGGGTGCAGTTCAAAGCCCAGTATTATATTTTCGCGTTGGTTTTTTTGATCTTCGATGTGGAGACGGTCTTCCTCTTCCCGTGGGCGGTGAAACTTAATTCGCTCGGCATGTTCGCGGCGCTCGAAGGCATCCTCTTTATCCTCATCCTCATTGTCGGCTTGGCATACACATGGCGCAAAGGGATGCTGGAGTGGGTGTAATTTCCATAGGATCAATGAAAAAGGCTGAATTGGTTTAACCTGTTCAGCCTTTTCTTTGTCCATCGCCTGGCCCTTCTTCCACACAGAGAAGGGGCGGGGAGGATGGCAAATTCAGGAGCAATGATGGATTTTCTCAAAGACCCTCTCAAAGTTGCGGCAGATTGGTTGCTTGGGATTTTTGCGGGTTGGGGTATGCCTGAACTTTGGGCGAACGTCCTGGTCGGTTTCCTCGGCATTTTTATTCTGATCGCTCTGCTGATGGTGTTGGATATCGTCCTCGTGTGGATCGAGCGTAAGGTGGTCTCGCGCTTCCAATCCCGCATCGGACCGAATCGAGTCGGACCGTTTGGGCTGATCCAGCCGTTCGCCGATATTATCAAACTCCTCATTAAAGAAGACACCACCCCCGAAGGCGCGGACCGGGCGCTGTATAACCTCGCGCCGATCCTTTCGATGATGTCGGTGTTGATCCTGTGGGCGGTGGTGCCGCTGGCTCCCACCATCCTCGGCGTGGATTTGAACATCGGCGTGTTGTACATCATTGCGGCGGGCGCGATCGGCACGCTTTCGATCATCATGGCGGGCTGGTCTTCGAACAACAAGTATTCGCTCATCGGCGCGTTTCGCGAGGCGGCGGTGATGCTGTCGTTTGAGATCCCGATGCTGACGGTGATGCTCATCCCAACGATTTTCGCAGGCTCGATGGGCATCGGCGCGATCACGAACGCGCAAGACACGTGGAATTTTTTCCTTGCGCCTCTGGCGGCGGTCATCTTCCTCATCGCCGCGATCGCCGAACTCGGACGCTCCCCGTTCGACATGGGCGAAGCGGAATCGGAGTTGATCTCCGGCTATAACATCGAATATTCGGGCATGAAGTTCGGCATGTTCTACGCGGGCGAACTTTTGCACGCCTTCACGTTCGGCGGTTTTTGGGCGATCCTCTTCTTCGGCGGTTATCGCTTCTTCGGTTTGGAGCAGGTCAGCGCGTTCCTTGCCATCGCCATTCTTTTCTTCAAAGCGTTCATTGGCTATTGGATCATCATGTGGGTGAAGTACACACTGCTCCGCATCCGCATCGACCACATGCTTGCTTTTAATTGGAAGTTTCTCACGCCCGTCGCGTTTGTCCTTCTGATGACGACCGCCCTGATGAACGCGCTTCTTGCCGACGCCTCAAACTGGCTCTACATCGGGGGCATGTTCCTCTCGAACATCCTCGTCGCGTGGATCTCCCTCGAAGTTGCCCGCTCTGCCAGCCGAAGGGAGCGTGAAAGAATTGAGGGTACGCAAGTGGTTGACGCGCGCCAATAAAAAAGAATTCGCTAATTCTCCAAGGCTCATCGGGAGAATTAGCGAATTGGAGAATTACTTCAATGGCCATTGACCAAATCATCTTCCTCATCGTCGCCCTTGCGACACTGATCGCCGCGTTGCGCGTGGTGACGACGGGGAATCTCATCCATGCCGCGTTTTGGTTGATCGCCGCGTTGTTCGGCGTGGCGGCGATCTTTGCCATCCTGCATGCGAGTTTTCTCGCGGTGGTTCAAGTGGTGGTGTACATCGGCGCGATTTCGATCCTGTTTATCTTCGCGGTGATGCTCACGCGCAAGGATATGCGCGACCAGGGTCCGCAGTTGAATCGGAATTGGGGATTCGGCGCGTTGCTCGCGGCGCTCGCGTTTGGCGGGCTGGTCTTTCTCGTCCACGGTTGGAGCGGCGTCACGAAGACTGCGTCAGCCTTCCCGTCCGATTTTGACGCGGTGGGGGCGTTGGGCAACGCGCTGGTGTCGCCCGATGCGTACGTCCTGCCGTTTGAAGTCGCGTCCGTGTTGTTGGTTGCCGCGTTGATCGGCGCGGTGTACGTTGCGTACAATCGAAAATGATACAACGTCCCGCAGGTTTGAACGATGGCATTGATCGTTTGCAGAAACCTGCGGGACGGTTTTTCAAGGAGTTGGTATGGTTCCATTGTCATGGTATCTCATTTTTTCCGCCGCATTATTTAGCATTGGGTTGTTCGGCGTGTTGTCGCGTCGCAATCTGGTCGCCATTTTGCTTGGCATCGAATTGATGTTGAACTCGGTGAACGTGAACCTCGTCGCCTTCTGGCGTTACGGCGACGTGACGAATATTACCGGGCAGGTGTTCACCATCATCGTCTTCGCCGTCGCCGCCGCGGAAGTGTCGGTGGGTCTGGCGCTTGTAATTTCCGTTTACCGCAAACGCAACACGGTCATTGCGGATGAGATTGATATGTTGAAATTCTAGGGAATAGAGAATAGAGAATAGATGATTAGAGAGCAGATAACTACTTTCCACTTTCCACTCTCTACTCTCTAGTTTCCACTCTCTACTTTCCACGCTCTAGTTTTGGAGGCTTTGTGTCAACCGAAACCATCATCTGGCTTATTCCTCTCCCTCCCGCTCTCGCGTTCTTTTTGATTGTGTTATTCACAAATCGAAACAAGGCGCTCAGCCACACGATCGCTGTCGGCGCGGCTTTGCTTTCGTGGCTCGGAAGCATGATCGTCTTCACGCGCGCGCTGGGCGTGGAGCATTTGGGCGAGCATCCGTTTACATCCTCCATCAACTGGCTGGCGACGGGGGAGACATGGCTCAGGATCGGCGTTCTCGTTGACCCGCTCACCGCGTTGACATTGTTCTTCGTCGCCTGGACTGTGTTGATGATCTTCATTTATAGCATCGGCTATCACAACTTCGGTCAACCGCAGGGCGACCACGACCACAAGGGCTTGCCCCCGCACGGCGCGACGGTGGACGAACACGGGCACAAGCATGTTGTCGCGTCCGTCGAGCCGCTGTACTCGCGCTTCTTTGCCTTCATCGGCTTGTTCGCCTTCGGCATGTTCACGCTCGTGGTTTCCGACAACCTGCTCACGTTGTTCATCGGTTGGGAGATCATGGGCTTGTGTTCGTATTTGTTGATCGGCTTTTGGTATGGGAAGAAATCCGCCCGCGACGCGGCGGTCAAAGCCTTCATGACCACGCGCATCGGCGATGTGTTCATGTTGTTGGGCATTGCGTATCTCTATTCGGTCACCGGCACACTTTCGTTCCGTGAAATTTTTACAGAATCAACGTTACGCACCCTGCAACTCATTCCAAGCGGCGTGCTTGGTTTCTCCACCGCAGGCTTGATCGGATTACTGCTCTTCATCGGCACGGTCGGCAAATCCGCGCAGTTCCCGTTGCATGTGTGGTTGCCCGACGCGATGGAGGGACCGACTCCCGTCAGCGCGATGATCCATGCGGCGACGATGGTTTCAGCAGGCGTATACACGGTCATCCGCATGTTCCCGCTACTGAGTCTCGACTCGCAGACGATGTCCGTCGTCGCGTTCATCGGCGCGTTCACGGCGTTGTTCGCCGCCACGATCGCCCTCGCGCAAAACGACATCAAGCGCGTGCTGGCGTATTCCACCATCTCGCAACTTGGTTTCATGATCGCCGCGCTCGGCATCGGCGCGTACATTGCCGCCATCTTCCATCTCATCACGCACGCATTCTTCAAGGCGTTGCTCTTCCTCGGATCAGGCTCGGTCATCCACGGCATGGAGCATGGAGTCTTTCGCACGGGGAATCATAAAGTTGACCCTCAGGATATGTTCAACATGGGCGGCTTGAAAAGCAAAATGCCCATCACGTTTTGGACGTTTCTCATCGGCGGCTTTGCGCTTTCGGGTTTCCCGCTTGTCACCGCTGGCTTTTGGTCGAAGGATGAAATTCTTGCCGATGCGTTTGGTCACGGACACCTCTATATCTTTGCGACCCTCGCCGTCGCCGCATTCCTCACCGCCTTTTACACGATGCGCCAGATCACGCTGACCTTCCTCGGCGAACCGCGCACAGAAGAGGCGAATCACGCGCATGAGACTCCCTGGACGATGACGCTTCCGCTCGTCATCCTCTCGGTCTTAGCCATCGGGTATGGCTGGGTCGGCATCCCCGAAGATTTCCCCCTCCTCGGCGGACTCGTCCCGAACTGGATCCATGAATTCGCCGGCGGGACTCTCGCGCAACATCCCGAAGCGGGCGAATTCCATCCCGTCCCGTTGTTGACCTCGATCATCGTCGCCCTCGGCGGACTTGGTCTCGGCTACCTGATGTATCGCAACGTCAACTCGCCTGCCGAAGACAAACTACAACTTGGCTTCCTCAAGAATAAATATTACATGGATGAGATTTACAACGCGGTCTTCGTCAAGCCCGCGATCTGGTTCGCCGACAAGGTCGTCTACCAGATCATGGATAAAGGCTTCATTGACGGCATCCTGCATCTCTTCGGTCCGGGCACGCAAGGCATCGGCGACGGCATCCGCAATTACTTTGATCTGCCCTTCATCAACAGATTCTTCGGCGACGGCTCGGCAAACGTCACCTATTTCTCCGGCGAGAGATTGCGCGCCCTCCAAACGGGTCGCATCCAGCAATACCTCATGCTCGCGTTGATCCTCTTCCTCGCCGTCGGCGCGATTTTGTATTTCTTTGTGCTGGCTTAGGAACGAAACATGGATTTCATCTCAACCCACTTTCTCTCGCTTATCCTCTTCCTGCCCGCGCTGGCGGCGGTGTTCATGCTGTTCCTACCGAGCGGCGAAAATAAATTATTCCGCTGGTTTGCGTTGGTCGCCAGTCTGATCCCGTTTCTGTTGTCAGTCTCAATTTGGTTCCAATTCAAAGCCTCCGCGCCGGGCTTCCAATTTCAGGAACAATACGAATGGTACGAAGCGCTCGGCTCCACCCTCCACCTCGGCGTGGATGGTCTCTCGCTCACGATGGTCTTGCTCACCACGCTTCTCACGCCGCTCGCCATCCTCGCCTCGTTCAACATCACTGAAAAAGTGAAAGCCTACATGATGCTCTTCCTCTTTTTAGAGACCGGCATGTTGGGCGTCTTCATGTCGCTGGATTTGCTCGTCTTCTTCGTCTTCTGGGAAGTGGGACTCATCCCCATGTACTTCCTCATCAACCAGTGGGGGAGCGCGAACCGCAACTACGCCTCGATGAAATTCCTGATCTACACCATGGGCGGATCGCTCGGACTCCTGCTCGCGATTCAACTCCTCGGCGTTCTGTTCGGGACGTACGACCTGCTCGCCCTCACCCAGCGTTGGACCTCCCTTCAACCTGATTCGACCCTGCTCGGCATGAGCGTGTCGCAAGTAAAGGCTATCGCCTTCTGGGCGTTTGCGATTGCCTTCGCCATCAAGGTCCCGATCTGGCCCTTCCACACCTGGCTCCCCGACGCGCACACCGAAGCCCCGACGGCAGGTTCGATGATCCTCGCCGGAGTCCTGCTCAAGCTCGGCGCGTATGGATTCTTGCGACTCATCCTCCCGCTCTATCCCGTCGAAGCGCGATATTTCGCCGGGGCGCTGGCTTTCCTTGCCACCGCCGCGATCGTCTTCGGCGCCTTGGCGTCCTTCGCCCAAACTGACTTCAAGCGGCTGGTCGCGTACTCATCCGTGAATCACATGGGGTTTGTGGTGCTCGGAATTGCCGCGGCAGGCCTCGCGTCCGGAACGCCCGACGCGACGATCGCGTTGAACGGCGCCATCTTGCAAATGTTCAATCATGGATTGTCCGCCGCCGGCATGTTCTTCCTCGTCGGCGTCATCTACGAACGGACTCACACGCGCAACCTCGAAGAGTACGGCGGATTGTTCGCGCTCGTCCCGGTCTACGGCGGCATCTTGGTCTTCACCAGCATGGCGTCGCTCGGTTTGCCCGGACTCAACGGCTTCATTTCCGAATTTCTCGTCGTGCGCGGATCGTGGCACATCCTCACAGCGTACACGGTCGTCTCGATGCTGGGATTGTTTTTCACGGGCGCGTACATTCTGAAAGCGCTCAAAAAAGTTTTGCACGGACCCTTGAACGAACATTGGTCGCATGGCGAGCATAAACTAACCGAGATCAACACGCGCGAGATTTTGGTCATGGCTCCGCTCATGCTTTTGATGTTATGGATCGGCGTCTACCCCGCGTGGATCCTAGACGTGATCAACAAAGCGGTTATGATGCTTTTCTAAAGAGGCAATTCCAATTCTCTATTTCTCTACTCTCTACTCTCTACTCTCTGCTTATCAGAGGCTATATGACCTTCCCCGTCCTAAGTATCATCACCTTCACCCCTCTTGTTGCGGCGCTGATCATCCTGTTGATTCCCGCCAACCGCAAGAATGAAACGCGCGCGGTTGCGTTGGCTTCGGCGGCGTTCGCGCTTGTTCTGTCCTTGTGGGTCTACTTCAACTACGACCAAACAACCGCAGGGTATCAATTCATCGAAAACTATGACTGGCTTCCCGCCCTGGGCATCAGCCTGCACTTCGGCGTGGACGGAATCAGCGCGCCGCTGGTCCTGCTGACCGGCGTGGTCATGTTCACCGGCGTGCTGATCTCATGGGGCGACGATCACCCGCATGTGATGGCTGGCATTCAAGACCGCCCGCGCGAATTCTTCGCCTTCCTGTTCATCCTGGCGTGGGGCGTGCTCGGCGTGTTCGTCTCGCTCGACCTCTTCATGCTGATCTTCTTCTATGAGATCGCCGTCTTCCCGATGTACCTGCTCATCGTCATCTGGGGCTGGAACGTCACGCGCGAATATGCCGCGATGAAGTTAACGTTATATTTGTTGATCGGCTCGGTTGTATCCCTGGTCGGCGCGCTGGCAATGTACATGGCGCAATATCAAAATACCGGCGTGTTGACCTTCAACATGATAACAATGGAAAGCGCGGGCTTCTCCTCCTCGTTCCAGATCGTTTGGTTCCTCCCGGTGTTTCTCGGCTTCGCAGTGTTGGGCGGCATTTGGCCCTTCCACAACTGGTCGCCGGACGGGCACGTTGCCGCGCCGACCGCCGTTTCGATGTTCCATGCCGGCGTGTTGATGAAACTCGGCGCCTTCGCCGCGTTGCGCGTGGGCATCATGTTACTGCCCGAAGGCGCGCAATACTGGCAATGGCTCATCATGGCGTTTGCCGCCATCGCGGTCGTCTACGGGGCATACATCGCCTTCGTGCAAATGGACTTCAAATACATGGTCGGCTTTTCATCCGTTTCGCACATGGGACTCGTGATGCTCGGATTCTCCACGCTCAACGCCGACGGTCTGCTTGGTTCGGGTTTGCAAATGTTTTCGCACGGGGCGATGACCGCGCTCTTCTTCGCCGTCGTCGGCATGATCTACGACCGGGCGCACACGCGCCAAATTCCCGAGTTGGGAGGCATGAGCAAAGCGATGCCGTTCGCCACAGTCGGGTTCATCATTGGCGGTTTGGTTTCGATGGGTATGCCGCTGTTCTCAGGTTTCATTGCCGAATTCCCGATATTCATGGGCGTCTGGCAGGTGCATTGGCTTGTGGCTGTGGTTTGCAGTATCTCCATCGTCATCACTGCCGCCTACATCATGCGCAATATCCGTCAAGTCTTCTTCGGGACTATGCCGGAGAAACTCGAAGGTCACATCGCAGACATTACCGTGTTAGACAAAGTTGCCATTGCAACGTTGTGTATTTTCATGATCGTGATCGGCGTCTATCCAAAATTCATGGCTCCAATGGTGCAGACCGGCGTTGATTATGTCCTGCGCCTGCTGGGAGGTTCGTAATGTTTTCGTCAACCATGTTCGCATCCATCCTCCCTGAAATTTTGATCCTCCTTTTGGGGATGCTTGTCCTCATCGTCGAGCCGTTTTGGAAGGAAGAGAAGCGCCGCAACGTGGGCTGGCTCACCGCCGGCGGATTGTTCGCCGCGATGCTCGTCAGTTTCCTTGCCGGTCAACCTGGCGAGCCGACCTCCGCGCTGGGCGGCATGATCCGCTTTGACTGGCTCGGCTTCTTCTTCAAGATGCTCTTCATGTTTGCCGGCGCGGCAACCGCGCTCTTGATGATGGATCACGAACGCCTCGGCAAACGCGGCGAGGCGTATCTCCTGCTCCTCGCTTCGCTCATCGGGATGAACTTGATGGCGGTCTCGTCGGACCTCGTCATGCTTTTCCTCGCGATCGAGACCGCCTCCATTCCTCTCTACGTGCTGGCTGGATTCATGTTGGGAGACGACAAATCCACCGAAGCCGGGTTCAAATACCTGCTCTTCGGCATTCTCACAACCACCATCATGCTCTACGGGTTCAGCCTCGTCTTCGGCTTCTCCGGCACAACAGACATCTACCGATTGGCGGAAATGTTCCGCGTTGGCGCGATCGCTCCGCTTGCGGCGTTCGGCATCCTGGCATTGATCCTTGTCGGCATCGGCTTCAAGGTCGCATTCGTCCCTTTCCAATTTTGGGCGCCGGATGTGTACGAAGGCTCGCCCACCCCGGTCGCTGGATTTTTATCCACCGCCTCGAAAGCCGCTGGCTATGCGGTTTTGTTGCGCCTGTTCTTCATCGCTTTCCCTGAGCCCAGCCTCTCAACATCATGGACAACAACTCTGGCGATCGTCGCCGCCATTTCCATGATCGTTGGCAACCTGCTTGCGCTGCCGCAAACCAACATCAAGCGCCTGCTGGCGTATTCCTCCATTGCGCACACAGGTTATACATTGATCGGCGTGGTCGCGCTCACGCAGTTGGGCGCGGCGAGCGTGGTGTTTTATCTGGCGGCGTATATCCTCACGAACCTGCTCGCCTTCGGCATTGCAATGGCATTCAGCAAAGTGACCGGTTTGGAAAATATTCAAGACTATGCCGGTATGAGTCGTCGCTCGCCGTGGCTGGGACTCATGATGCTGACCGCCTTCCTCTCGCTTACAGGCATGCCTCCGTTCGGCGGGTTTGTTGCGAAGGTGGTTGTCTTTGCGGCGGGCATTCAAGCCGGTTACGTCTGGCTTGTCGTCATCGGCGTGATCACATCGGTCATCGGCGCGTACTATTATTTGAACGCGCTCAAGTTCGTGTACCTCTACCGAATGCCGAATCAAGATGAAGAGAATCATCCAATCCCGCTTTCGCGCCCATACGCCATCGCGCTTGTGGCGTTGACCCTCGGCGTCATCCTCATCGGGACGATCTTCGCGCCATGGTTCGGCTGGTCCGATGCGGGCGCGTTGAATTTGTTTTGAATCGTGCCGCAAAGTTCACTTCGCGTTTTCGCCATCTAGAAACCTGCGGGACGGCGCGTAACATCCGTTGATAACTTCCCGTAGGTTCGTTCGCAGTTGCACTGCGAACGGGATGCACGATTTGCCAAGCAAATCGAACTGCATCCCCAACAGGGAATTTATATTTTTACGAACCCCCACCCTGCGGAGCGCTCCGCAGGGTGGGGGGCAGGCTGAAATTGGGAGAGAAGCGAGCGGTCGAATCGATTGACAATTCGTAGAACGTCCCGTTATAATTGTGCATAATAGCACAATCAGAACCTGAATTGTCAAGTTGTTGCGCAAGCCTTGATGATGAAGGTTTTATCCTTTACAATTGCGAACCGATGCAAGTATCTTAGCGAGGTGAAAACCGATGAACGAAAAGAATATCCGACAAGTGCTGGAGATCGAAAAACAAGCCGCGGAGTTGCAGGAAAAAGCGAAGCGCGACGCGCAGGAAATCCCAGTGCGCGCCGAGCAGGAAGCGCAAGCCTTGCTTGCCCGCGCCCGCGCCGAAGCGCAAGACGAGGCTCGCCGCATTGTGGCGGAAGCGCAATCGGAAGATAAGTCGAAGGATGTGCTTGCTTCTGTGGACGCCAAGAATAGCGAGTTCGAAGCGCAGTCGAAAAAGAATTTCGATAAAGCCGTTGCCTACGTGTTGGACCGCGTGCTCGGTAAGGCGTAATCATGGCGAGCGGCGTTACCGGCTACGCGGCAATTAGCACGAAAGTGCGGGCGATGTATTCCAATTTGCTGACCCCGCAGGATATTTCTCGTTTAAGCGATTCCCCCGATTTTCCCTCTTTAATCAGCGCGCTGAAAAATACCCAATATGGACCTTACCTCGCCACGTTGAAAGATAACGAGTTGACGCCGCGCCGTGCCATCCAGCAATTGAGGCGGCGGCTGGCTGATTCATACTCCAGCGTCGCGCAGATGTCGCCCGAGCAGACTCGTTCTCTGATCAAGCAATTGTTTCGCTATTTCGAGTTGGGTAATTTGAAGGCGGTCTTGCGGAGCATCCAAACGGTGTCGGCGTGGAATCCCGATATTGCGCCGTGGGATCGCGTGCACGAAGTGTTATTCCCGTTCGGCTCATTTTCCAGCCTGCCCGCGCAAGCCATGGTGGAGGCGGGGAATGTTCCCGCCGCGGTGGAATTGCTGAAAGGCACGCCGTATGAATCGACGATGTCCTTCGCCATGAAGCGTTTCTCTGCCGAGCAGAATCTGTTTCCGCTCGAGGTGGCGCTCGACCTGGATTACTGGCGGCGCTTGTGGGCGGAGGCGAAGAAACTCAGCGGGCAAGACCGCGAATCGGCGACCAAGATCATCGGCGCCTTGCTTGATATGAATAATTTGATGTGGGCGATTCGGTATCGCGTGTATCACAAGCTTTCAGAGGAAGAGATCATCAACTATACACTGCCGTTCGGTTTCCGCGTGCGCGATGAAGACGTGCGCGCGATTGCGGCGGGCGGGGATATTGCCGCGATCGTTTCGCGCGCCTTTCCCGCGATCGCGGAGGTGAACACGCTTCTGGAGAACCCTCAAACTGGTTTGCCCAAACTGGAGGTTTTGCTCAAGCGTCAGGTGATTCGACAGTGCACCGCCGCGTTCATCGGCAATCCCTTCCACATCGGGCTTCCGCTTGCGTTCCTCATCCTAAGCGACCTTGAGATCCAGGATTTGGTTGTGCTGATCGAAGCGAAATCCTCCGAAGTGCAAGATGATGATTTCCGTTCCGTGTTATTGAAGACCAGCCTGTTGAATTGATGCGTTTGAAATTTTGCACATGGAGATGACATGTTTTTTCCAAGAGAAATGACCGAAGTTGAGTTGATCATCCCCTCCAAAGACCTCGTGGCGGTGACGAAGGTGTTGAGCGGGAGGGGCGTGTTCCATCAGGTGGATAGCGCCTACCTGGGTTTGGAAAGCCTCGGACCCAGCACATGGCAGGACAAAGCCGCGAATTATTCCACGCTCGAACGCCGCATCCAGTCCATCATGCAGACGTTGGGGCTGGCTGAGGAGCAGAAAGGCTCCACCGAGTTCGATATTGTGGATGCCGAATCCGTTCGCCCGGCGGTGGATCGGATCGAGGGCGATGTCAAAGGCGTCGGCGACCAGCTTGGCGTCGAGAAGAAACGGCTTGAATCGCTCGAAGCGCAGTTGAAGCAACTCGAACCGATCGCGCATTTGAATTTCGAGGTCGGCTCCCTGCGCAAATCGGATCATGTGCATTCCATCCTTGGCGTAATGAAAGCGGATACCAAGGTGATCGAACGTCTCGACAGCATCCGCGTGCCGCATGTGTTGTTCGAATTGAAACGCGACGCGAAAGATGCGGTGGTGTGGCTGCTCGGCTCCAAGAATAATTCCGATGAACTCGAACGCGCCGCAAAAAGCGCCTTTTTGAATCCGCTCACCCTGCCGGAGGAATTCAGCGGCACGCCCCAGCAAGTGGTGGAAAAAACTCGCAAAGCCATCGAGGAGTCGAAGCAGAAGATCTTCGAGTTCGAATCCCAGTTGGGTAAGTTGGGCGGCGTTCACAAGGTTGAGTTACAAAAACTGTGGTGGGACGCGCATGTCAGCCGTTTGATGGCGGACGCGATCGCGCGTTTCGGTCAATTGCGGCACACGTACGTGGTGGTGGGTTGGGTTCCCGCCGCCGATATGCCCCTGCTCACCGAGAAACTGAAGCAGGCTTCGAAGGAAATCTTGATTGAAGCCATTCCGACCGAGCGTTCGGGTCATCACGACAATGTGCCTGTCGCTTTGTTGAACAACAAATGGCTCAAGCCGATTCAGGAATTGGTCACCACGTATGGTCGCCCGTCATACGGCGAACTCGACCCGACCATTCTGGTCGCGTTGACCTTCCCGATTTTGTACGGCGCGATGTTCGGCGACTTGGGACAGGGTCTGGTGATGATGCTGGTCGGGTTTCTCTCGCACAAAAAGATTTTCATGAAGGGCTTGTCCAGTTTGGGCTTGCTCCTCGTGTATTGCGGTTTCTTCGCCTCGATTTTCGGCGCCCTGTATGGGAGTATCTTCGGCTTTGAGGGTCATTTGATCGAAGAATACCTTCACTTCCACTTTGAACCTCTTTGGCTCAGCCCCCTTGAGAACATCCTCACCATTCTAGGCTTTGCCATCGATGCGGGTATCGTGATCCTGCTCTTTAGCTACCTGTTGAGTTTGTTCAACATGGCGCGCGCGCGCGATTGGGCGCATTTCTGGTTCGGACACACCGGCGTGGTGGCGATCGTTTTTTACTTCTGCTTCCTCACGATCCTGAACGGACTTTTGGGAACCACGCCGATTGCTCCGAAAATTGCGGCGGCGATCAGCACATTGCCTTTACCGTTCAATATCCTCACGCCCATTTTTGCGTTCGGCGTGATGTTCAATGGTTTGTTCCGCAACATTGCGGAAGGACATCGTCCGTTGATCGAAGGCGGAGTTGTGATGTACCTCGTGACGGCGTTCATGGATTTGTTCGAGTCCGTGATCAGCATGTTGAGCAATACGCTGTCGTTCGTCCGCGTGGGCGCGTTTGCGGTGGCGCATGGCGGTTTGAGCCTCGCGTTCTTCTCGCTGGCGGGCGAAGAGCCAACCATCGGATTCTGGATCACCCTGCTGATCGGCAACATCTTTATTATCGGCTTCGAAGGTCTGATCGTGTACATCCAGACCATGCGTTTGCACTACTATGAAATTTTGGGCAAGTTCTTCCACGGCGGAGGCATGCGCTTCGAGCCGTTGCGGCTGAACTCCTCACAAGAGGAGGCGTGAGCCCGGAGAAAGAAGCAATTAATAATACAATCTTGAACGCGCGCGACAAATCGAATTGAAAAATATTTCTACAACATAAGGAGATAAACAATGTTCTTAGCTTTTGCTGTTCTGGTTGGTTTGATCCCGGTCATCCCGGCAGTGATCTACGTGATCCAAAATGGAAAGACCAGCCCTTCGCAGGCGGTTTCCCGCATGATCACCGGATTCAACGCTTTCAATTTCATCGTCGGCTTGATGGCGGGCGGACTCGCCCTCGTCTGGCTGGCTTCCCCTTCGTCGGCTTTCGCGGCTGGCGCGGCGCAGGAAGCCGTGGTTGACCAATACGCGACTCTCGCGGCGGCTCTTTCCACCGGGTTGGCTTGCATCGGCGCAGGCATCGCGGTCGGCGGCTCCGGCGCGGCGGCGGTCGGCGCCACTGCCGAGAAGCCCGAGTCGTTCGGTCGCGCGCTCATCTTCGTGGGTCTCTCTGAAGGTATCGCGATCTACGGTTTGATCATTTCGTTCCTTGTTCTTCCGTAAGGCGCGGAACGTTCATGAAGGTTCTGGTTATCGGTCATCCTGACGCGGTGCTCGGATTCTCGCTCGCCGGCGTGGGAGGCAGGGTTGCCTCCACAGCCGATGAGGTGAATCAGGCGCTTGACGATGTCGCGTCTGCCAAAGACGTGGGCATTGTCCTCGTCACCCAGGATGTGGCTGAGATGATCCCCGCCCGCATGGAGCACCTCAAACTGCGGAGCACGATCCCGCTGGTGGTGGAGATCCCTTCGCGCGGCGGCGTTCCGGAAGGACAGGCTTCGCTTGGCGACATTGTCCTGCGGGCGATCGGTATCAAGTTATAACCCTTTCCTGACTCAGGAAAATGAATTGGAAGTGTATCTATGAATTCTGAAGCAGAAAACATCGTGGAACTCGAACGGGCGATCCTGATCGAAGCCCGCGAAGAGGCTGAGCAGATGCAGGTGGAAGCCAAAGAGAAGGCAGAAGCCATCCACAAACGCGCGCAGGAACAGGCTGAGTCCGAACGGAAAGCCGTCCTCGACCGCGCCCGGGAAGATGCGGATCGACTCCGCAGTCAGTCAACCGCCACCGCGCAGTTGAAAGCGCGTTCCTCCCAGTTGGAGCATCGCGAGAAGGTCCTCGATAACGTGTTTACGGAAGTGAAGAAACAACTGGACGCCGTGAAAAAGCGCCCGGATTACGATGCCATCGCGGCATTATTGTTGCGCGAGGCGTTGACCCAGTTGCGCGTGGGCAAAGCGGACATTCGAGCGGACGAATCGACACAAAAGGCGCTGAAAAAAGGCGCCTTGGACGAGATCGCAAAAGAACTCAAAGGCGAGTTCACGATCAGCGGCGGGCTGGATGAAGGCACCGGCGTGGTCGTGGACGCCTCCGCCGGAAAGATCCATTACGATAACACATTGGAAACCCGTTTGAGCCGTTTGCAAAACACCCTGCGCGCCTCGGTCTACAAAGTGTTGATGGGAGAATAGCATGGCAAATGAAGTAGGAACAATTACCTGGATCAGCGGACCCGTTGTCCGCGCCCGAGGCTCCCGCCACGTCGGCATGTTGGAGTTGGTAGAGGTGGGCGAGGATCGACTCGTGGGCGAGGTCATCGGTCTGAAAGGCGACCAGATGACCGTGCAAGTCTACGAAGAGACCGCCGGTATGCAAACCGGCGCGCCGATCTACGGCACGGGCTTGCCGCTCTCGGTGGAACTCGGACCCGGCTTGATGCAATCCATTTACGACGGCGTACAACGACCTTTGCCGCTCATCGAGCAGGCAGTGGGTTCGTTCATCAACCGCGGCGCGCGCTTCGACCCGATCAGCCGCGAGAAAAAATGGAAATACACGCCGAAGGCAAACGTCGGCGATGAAGTGAAAGGCGGCTCGATCCTCGGCGTCGCCATGGAAACCGACAGCTTCGAACATCGCGTGATGGTCCACCCCGACGATAAAGGCACCCTCACCTGGGTTGCCTCCGCCGGTGAATATACCGTCACTGATACGATTGCGAAGATCAAGATCGGCAAAGAAGAAAAATCGGTCACGATGTTACAGCGTTGGCCCGTTCGACGCCCGCGACCGTTCGTGCAGCGACGCGGCGCGAACATCCCGTTAATCACTGGGCAGCGTATCCTCGACACGTTCTTCCCTGTCGCAAAGGGCGGCGCGGCTGGCATCCCCGGTCCGTTCGGCTCGGGCAAAACAGTGACTCAGCACAGCATCGCCAAATGGGCGGATGCGGAAGTGATCGTCTACATCGGATGCGGCGAGCGCGGTAACGAGATGACCGAGGTGTTGCAGGAGTTCCCGCATCTTGTGGACCCTCGCTCTGGTCGCCCGTTGATGGAGCGCACCGTCCTCATTGCGAACACCTCCAACATGCCGGTTGCGGCGCGTGAAGCCAGCATTTACACCGGCATCACCATCGCGGAATACTATCGCGACATGGGTTACCACGTCGCGCTCATGGCAGATTCAACCTCCCGTTGGGCTGAGGCGTTGCGCGAAGTTTCCGGTCGTCTCGAAGAAATGCCCGCCGAAGAAGGGTATCCCGCTTACCTCGCCGGTCGCCTCGCGGAATTTTACGAGCGCGCCGGTTATGTCGAAAATTTGAACGGCTCTCAAGGTTCGGTCTCCGTGGTAGGCGCAGTCTCGCCTCCGGGCGGCGACTTCTCCGAGCCGGTCACACAACACACCAAGCGCTTTATCCGCTGTTTCTGGGCGCTGGATAAATCGCTGGCGTCGGCTCGTCACTTCCCCGCCATCAACTGGCTCGACTCCTACAGCGAATACATCGAAGACGTTGGCAATTGGTGGCGCGAAAAGACCGGCAAAGACTGGCTTGGAATGCGCACCAAAGCCATGGAGTTGTTGAGCGAAGAAGCGCGCCTGTCGCAGATCGTCAAACTCGTGGGTCCCGATGCGTTGCCGTACGCGGAACGCATGGTGCTGGAGACGTCCCGCCTCATCCGCGAAGGCATCTTGCAACAGAACGCCACAGATAGCGTGGACGCGTACTCGTCTGTGGAAAAACAGATTCGCCTGCTCGAGTTGGTGTTGTACTTCCACGAGCGCGGCATGGCGATCGTCAAGCGCGGCGCGCCGATCAATCTCATCCACGACCTTCCCGTTGTGGATACCATCATCCGCGCCAAGTCCTCGGTCACCAACGAAGAGATCAACAAGTTGGACGATATCCAAAAGATGATTGACCAGCAAATGGGTCAATTAGATGCGGAGTATAGATAATGAGCGAAGCAACAGTTTTAGGCGGTCAGGAAGTCGTCGGCGTCGGGCGCATCGAAGGTCCGATCATGGTCGTCGAGGGCGCGTCGAACGTCAGTTACGACGAGGTCGTTGAGATTCAGGACGCGCGCGGCGATACCCGCCGTGGGCGCGTGCTCGAAGTGGGCGAAGGCTTTGCCGTTGTGCAGGTGTTCGCCGGTTCCACCGGTCTTTCGATCGACGGAACGCGCGTCCGCTTTTTAGGCAACACGCTTCACATGCCTGTGGCGGAAGAAATGCTCGGGCGCATCTTCGACGGCTTGGGCACCCCGATCGACGGCGGTCCCGAACCGCTCACCGATGTGTACCGCGATGTGAACGGTCAGCCGATCAACCCCACCGCGCGTATTTACCCGCGCGATTACATCCAGACCGGTATCTCGACGATTGACGGCGTGAACACGCTCCTGCGCGGACAGAAACTTCCGTTGTTCTCCGGCGCGGGCATGCCGCACGACCAACTTGCCGCGCAGATCGTGCGTCAGGCAACTTTAGGTCGCTTGGCAGGCGCGCCGCAAACCGAGGGCGAAGAGTTCGCCATTGTGTTCGCGGCGATGGGCGTCAAGAACGACGTGGCGGATTACTTCCGCAAATCGTTCACCGAAAGCGGAGCGTTGACCCGCGTGGCAATGTTCCTCAACCTGGCAGACGATCCTCCAGTGGAGCGTATCGTTACCCCGCGCGCGGCGTTGACGCTGGCTGAGTACCTCGCTTACGATCTCGGCAAGCACGTGCTGGTCGTGTTGACCGACATGACCAACTACGGCGAAGCCCTGCGCCAGATCTCGAACGTGCGCGGCGAAGTGCCGAGCCGTAAAGGTTACCCGGGTTATTTATATTCCGACCTCGCGTCGTTGTACGAACGCACAGGGCGCATCCGCACCAGCCAAGGGTCGATCACGCAGATCCCCATCCTCACCATGCCGAACGACGACATGACCCACCCGATGCCCGATCTCACCGGCTATATTACCGAAGGTCAGATCGTGCTGGGGCGCGAGTTGTACTACGCGGGCGTGTATCCTCCCGTGACCGTTCTGCCGAGCCTTTCGCGTTTGATGAAAGACGGCATCGGCAAGGGACGCACCCGCGACGATCATCCGCGTTGGGGCGCGCAGTTGTACGCGGGCTATGCCAAGACGCAAGACATCCGCGCGCTGGCATCCGTCATCGGCGAGGAAGAACTCTCCGAGGTGGACCAGAAGTACCTGAAGTTCGGACGCGCGTTCGAGCGTGAGTTTGTCAATCAGGCGTTCACCGAAAATCGCACCATCGAGCGCACGCTGGAGATCGGCTGGAAGTTGCTGTCCATGCTTCCAAAGGGCGAGCTGACTCGCGTCACGCTCGACGAGATCAAACAATATTACAAAGGCGACGATGCCACAAGTTAATATCGCGCCAACCCGCACGAACCTGATCCGCCTCAAAAAGGAATTGCGTTTCGCCAAAGAGGGGTACGAGATCCTCGACCGCAAACGCGAAGCCCTGACCGGCGAACTCGTGCGCGTGGCGAAGGAAGCGGACACGCTTCAAAAAGAAGTGTGGGCTTTGCTTGCCACCGCCTACGATGCGATGGAAAAAGCGCGCCTCGTGATGGGTTCGGACCATGTGGAGTGGGCGGCGCTTGCCGTCAACAAAACCGTGGACGTGCACCTGCGCCTGCGCGGCATCATGGGCGTGGCGATCCCGCAGATCGAAGCGCGCGGCGAACCGCCGAAATTGCTGTACAGCCCGGGCGATACCGCCGCCGTGCTTGATGAAGCCAGCAACGCCTTCCGCGAAGTGCTCGTGCGCATCCCGCAACTCTCGATGCTCACTGCCGCAGTATGGCGGCTCGCCAATGAGTTGAAGAAAACACAGCGGCGCGTGAACGCCTTGCAGCATATCTTCATCCCGAACTACCAGCACCAGATCGAATTTATCGTCAGTTCGCTGGAGGAACGCGAGCGCGAAGAAACTTTCCGCCTCAAGTGGTTGAAGACCAAGATGACCAAGCAGGCGGCTTAAATCCTCAGCCACAGAGAACACAGAGATTTTGAGTTTTTCTCTGAGAACTCTGTGATTTCTGGGCTACGCAAAAAATGGGTTTTGACGATATACTCGTCGGAACCCATTTTGTTTTATGACCACAACTTACACAAAACGTCCCGCAGGTTTTCCTGAACCATTTTGGTCTTGCGCGTGAACCTGCGGGACGGTTTCACTTGTAAAGTATGAACACGAATCCATCGCTCCGAAAAATTTTTGCTGAACTTCCTCCGCCGCTCTGTATGTTAGATGTTCCTGATGCGCAGATCACGGGCATCTCGATTGACAGCCGCGCGGTGAAGCCCGGTCACTTGTTCGTTGCCATGCAAGGCGGAACGTTGGACGGACACGATTACATCCAAGCCGCGATTGACAACGGCGCGGTCGCAGTGGTGGGTGAGAGGGACGTGGCGCAAATTGGCAATTTGCCCTACCTGCGACTCACGAACACGCGTCAAGCGCTGACGTGGATAGCTGGTTCGTTTTACCTGTGGCCCTCTCGCCGCTTGACGATGATCGGCGTGACCGGCACCGACGGCAAGACGACGACGACCAACATCCTCTATACCATCCTCAAAGCGGCGGGACTTAAAGCCGGGATGATCTCGACCGTCAACGCGGTGATCGGCGATGAAGTCCTCGACACGGGTTTCCACGTCACCACACCGGACGCGCACGATGTGCAATTCTATCTGGCGAAGATGGTGGAGGCAGGCTTGACTCACGTTGTCCTCGAAACGACATCCCACGCATGGGAACAACATCGCGTGGATGCGTGTGAGTTCGACGTCGGCGTAGTCACGAATATCACTCATGAGCATTTGGATCAGCATGGCTCGTATGAAAACTACCGCGCGGCAAAGGCGCGACTCTTTGAGGCGTTGGAAAAGACATCCGAAAAGCCGCAGGGCAATCCGCGCTTGGCTGTGCTGAACCGCGATGACTCCTCTTTTGAATTCCTGACAAAAATTTCAGGGGCGAATAAAATGGATTATGGCTTGAACGCGGATGCGAAAATCCGCGCGGTGGAGGTGAGACACTTGCCGTCGGGAATCCATTTCACGGCAAAGAGCAAAGACTTCGAGATTCCCGTCTCGTGCAAATTGGTCGGCGGATACAACGTAACCAATTGCCTCGCCGCGTTGACTGCGACAATTTACGGCTTGGGAATCAAACCCGAAGTTGCCGCGCAGGGAATCGCCGCGCTGGAGGGAATCCCCGGTCGCATGGAACGCATTGACCTGGGGCAGAATTTCACCGCCATCGTTGATTTTGCGCATACGCCGAATGCGTTGAAGTCTGCTCTCAAAGCCGCGCGGGAAATCCTTACCGCTAAGACCGCGAAGGACGCTAAGCAAGAAGAAAATCTTCGCGCTCTTAGCGAGCTTCGCGGTTCAAAGGTTGAGGAACTTCGCATAATAGCAGTGTTTGGTTCTGCCGGGTTGCGCGATAAAGCCAAACGGCGGATGATGGCGGAGATCGGCGCGGAACTTGCGGATGTGTGCATCCTCACGGCGGAAGATCCGCGCACTGAATCACTGGCGGGAATTCTTGAGGAGATGGCGGCAGGCGCCACGTCGAGTGGAGGAAGCGAGAACGAATCGTTTTGGAGAATCCCCGACCGAGGCGAAGCGATCCGCTTTGCTGTGAATCAAGCGCGCGAGGGAGACATCGTTCTAGTCTGCGGCAAGGGGCACGAGCAGTCGTTGTGTTTCGGCGCGAAAGAATTTTTATGGGACGACCGCATTGCCGTCCGCGCGGCGTTGAGTAAACTGCTCGGCGTTGACGGACCGAGGATGCCTTATTTACCAACACAAGATTTGGAGGAGAGCGAATGGCTGGCTTTGAAATAAAACCCGTCACGTTGACCGGCAATCACGTACGACTTGAACCGATGACGCTTGAACACGTCGAAGCGTTGGCGGAGATCGGCGTGGGGCATGATTTTTGGGATTTCATGGTGTACGGCAAAATGGAAAACGCGGAGGATATGCGCGGCTGGGTGAGCGACATCCTTGCGCGCGCGGCAAAAGGGACCGACCTGCCGTTCGTCGCTGTCCATTTGGCTTCGGGGCGCGTGGCGGGCGCGACGCGGTATCTCAACATCATGCCCAACGACCGCGGACTCGAAGTAGGCGGCACGTGGTACGGACTCGACTTTCAACGCACGGTGGTCAATACCGAATGCAAGTATCTGCTGTTCAAGCACGCTTTTGAAACGCTGGGAGCCATCCGCTTGCAATTGAAAACAGACTCGCGCAACGAACGCTCACAACGCGCCATCGAGCGCATCGGCGCAGTGAAGGAAGGCGTGCTTCGCAATCACATGATCCTGCCCGATGGGATCATCCGCCATTCGGTGTACTATTCGATTTTGGATACGGAATGGGAGAACGTGAAGAAGAGGTTGGAAGAGAGGCTGGGGAAGTGAACCCGCTGGCAGGAGATTGTCTATTGCTTATTCGACATGAACGAAATTGATATTCAATTTTGTTCATGATTTGAATTGGATGTGAATAATTCTTTCACTCCGGGACTCAATTGTACGATGTAGATCAACAGCGGAATAAAGACCAGGAATTGAAGAGCAACCCAGCCGTACGATCCCATAAAATAACCCAAATTGCCCAGCAATCCAATCCAACCGATTGGCATTACAAGCAGAAACAACAAATCGTTTTGCTGAAAATAAGGCAGCGCAAGTCCCATTGCGGCTACCAACGCCAGAAACCGCCGTTGCGGTTTTAAGCGAAGTAAAAACGGCGGTAGCCAGAATAAAAGCGACCATGGTCCCGCCCAACGCCACAACGATATGCTTCCCAAGTCATTCGGAGGATGGTTAATAATGTTATTTAATAGTTGAAGGGGCCAGCCGGGATATGCGATAAGAGATGCTGTCCATATCAAAATGGGCATGACCATTACCCTCAACCTGTCTTTCCAGGACAGTTCTGCCATAAGCAGGAGGATCAAACTGCCTGTCAGTCCGGTTTGGAATTTGGCGCTTGCGATGGCGATGCCCAGGCCGGCGAGATGCCATTTTCGGTTCGCCAAGCCCCACCAACAAAGCGCCAGCCCGCCAACGATCAAGCCGGTGATGCTTCCGTAAATGATGGTGTAAAACATTTGATACGATGCTATTGCGATCAACGCTTTCCCGTTAAACACACGGACCGCAAAGAATATTCCAAGGATATTTACTGCGCACCACACCACATATGCCAGAGTGAGCGGCAGTTTTGATAAGAGAGCGAAAATCGGCAAGATCCAATATCCATAGTAATAATAAAAATTCTGATAGCTAAAATTGCCGTGCGCGGTCTCCAGATAGATTTTAAGATCAAAATAAGCAAATGATAAATTAGCCTGTTGCCAGACGAATATACCCATCATCCCAAATGCCAGACCAAGCGCGAAAACCTCTCCGGGCTTAAGGCGCTGGCATAGCCGTTCGTTCATTTGCCGTGCAGTATCGGTTAGCGACATGACTGTATTATATGTTGCTGAACGTCGAAAAGGGAAGGGAATGACCGGGAGCGATGCTGACGGGTTGGAAAATGGGCGGAAAGCCATGATCTTCTAGCCAGGCGACCGCATTCTCTTTATAGGTTTCGTCCCTAACTCTGAACCAACCCTCTTCAACCCCATAACGGTAAATCGTATCTTTGAATCTGAGGAACGCTCCGAACGGCGAGCGTAGACAAGCCTTCCGCATGGCGGCGCAATCCGTCAAGCAGGCAGACTGTGTGTTTGGCTCGTTCTATCGGCGTTTGAAATCACGGCTGGACAAAGCGCAAGCCACGGTCGCTACTGCGCACGCCATCGCGCGAGTGGTGTATCGGATGCTCAAATACAAGGTGGAGTATGAGACGATCAGCGTGACCGAATATGAAAAGAAGTATGAAGAACAACAGATCAAGTATATGAAGAAAAAGGCGCAGAAGCTGGGCTTCCAACTCATCCCTGCCTGACGAGGGGGCGACCTAACAAAAAGGCGTGACGTAAGGCGTCGCGCCTGCTTTGCGTTTAACTGCCTTCGTGATTTTGCAGTTTTTCCCCACTCAACTCGTTGACTTTGCTCAGACCAACGCCTTGTACGATCATCTCAACCGCTCTTGGATCAAGACGGTTTCTGAGAACGCTTTGTTAGCCACCGTTCTGGACATGTAGAACACTTTCGATTTCTGCTAACCGTTCAATATTTGATATATAAACATTTAAAGACTTTGCCATCTTTTCTGTTTTTGATTGCTCTTCCATTGCCAATATTAACCAAATAAAACTATCTTTAGGCAGTTGTTCAACAAAATAGGTCAATTCCGAAACGCTCATTTGACGAAATTTTCCGTGAAGAACTCCGCCCCGTGTCTTTTGGCGGTCTTCGCCGTGAGCATACGCCGCTTTTAGGCGAACTATTACAAACAGATTCTCTCTGCCAGATTGTACTTGGATTATATTGCCTAATTCCTTAGTTGCAGAACTTATATTCTTTGGGGTAATTTGTTTCGGAAGGGTTACGGGTTTATCGCAAGAAAATAAAATGCCGTTCACTGATTGATTGTTGAAATGCTTCATGACTTCAATCGTTCGTTCTGTCATGTGAAAAATGAGAAAATTCGCCCACGCATTTATACATTCGGATGCTAACTCTAGGGCGTCAATGTATTCATGGTCATCAGTTTCCACGTAAAACCGAAATCTTGTTTGTAGAAGCGACGAATCTGCTTTGACCGCTTTGGGATCAATTGCAACACTGGTGTAAATTTCAGGGACGCCAACTCTAGGACTTTTTTGGCTTCTTCCTTTTGTGTTTAGAACCAAATGCTTGCTACTATTACATAAATCTGCACACAATTTCAGGTATTCGTTTTTTGCCAGAAAAGATTCTGTGTCAGACTTTGTGCAGGCAATCGAATTATCTTTTTCTATCCAGTCTTTCAGATGATAGCAATTGATGAAGAAAGAATACAAGTCATCCTGAAAATATTCTTCGGTAATTTGCTGGGTTTTAGGGCGTGACAAAGCGTCGTCCAACAAACGACTAAACCATCTTTCGACACGTAGGAATTGCTCGATATACTTTGCTTTCATTGTTGGCGTTTTATGTTGCAAGAAGGTGGCTAACGGTTTGCGTTAGCGGATTTTGGGCGGGCTGGGACAATGCCTGAGAGTGGGAAAAACTTGAAGCCAGAAAAATGCTTCTCGAAGCCGCAGACTCCCAAAAATCCGCTGCACGCTTTGTTGGGCGTTTTTTTGTTGTGCAAGACTCATCGACTGTGTGATTTTACTCATAACTTGGCTCTTATGATGTAGAAAATAACTTTCTAATGCGTGCGACTAAACTCGTTTTTGATTTCTTATCCATGCCAAATTTATCTGGTAAAGGTTTTCCTTGCTTAATGCTTGCAATCACCTTTTGGGGTTCTACTTGACACCAATACATGAATTCCAAATGATGACCGTCTTTGCGTTCAATCAAATTTTCAATAAGGGCGGTAGGTTCTACAAGGTAATGAGGTTTTGACCGTTGTTGCGCCACAACTGCTAAAGGATTTTTCCCTACAACTATCCAAGTTGCCTTTCCATCAATGATAGATGGTAAATAATGAATTGCTAGAATTTTTTCCAGCATACTTTCAACGGTTTCGCCGCTTTCCATCTTTATCCTTTTTTCATGTCGTGGATAAATGTCATCGCCTGCGGCAACGCTGTCACGCCAAATGATTATATTTTTAGACCTTCTTTTTTGTTGAGTGCCCATTTTGAAAGATTTTACCCATAGACTCAAACATCAAAAGCGACAAAGTAGTTTTGGAAGAAACGCCCAACGGCTGGCGTTACCTGCGTGTGGGAGGGCGTGGATTCTGTTTGGGAGCAGGAAAAACTCAAAGCGGGGAAAATGCTCGAAAATGCCGCAGAATCCCACACGTCAGGTGCACGCTTTGTTGGGCAGATTTTATAGAGCGACAAAAAATTGTTGTTTAAATTTTTTTGTCGCTCTACTTTCTTACTTAATCATCATCACCAGGTTCCCAATTGTCCCACTCGCCTGCCCACGGTGGAGCGTCGTCGAAAGTGCTATCTTTGTAACTATTGTCAAGTGCAGTTTCGACAACAGCATTTGACACGTTTTGATCTGTTAGTAATGCAGGTTCGGTCTCTGCAATTAATTTCTTAATATCTTCGGCAAATGCAGAAACTACTTTAAGGGTTGGTGTTGTCATTTTTATCTCCTTTGGTGATTAGTGAACAGTTTTTACAAATTCAAGAATTGTTTTTGCTGGAGAAATTCTTGAAGAATAACAATACTGAGTTTCCGTTGATTTGACAGTTCCATTTTCAAAATATTTATTGCTGGCTTGTCCGCCATGACAAAATGAAAAGTAATCACAAGATTCAGCACACATTTCAGTTCCTTCAACAAACTCCTTGACATACCAAGCGTTTGTGCCATTGTTTACGATGGTTTCTAGATCGTCCTTTAATACATTGCCTACTATAAACTTGTTGCGCTCATTTTTAGGCACTGAAATAAATTCAGGCGATAATAAGACTACATTGCCTTCGGTGTCAACTGTTGGATAAAAATTTCTATTGACAACATAAGGGGCATATGTACCATCAATTAGTTTGTTCATTATAGCAAGCGATTCTCGGAAATGGCGAATAGACGTGACTGGTTTCTTACGCCACTCCAAAAATAAGCGACGCCAAAAAATATCAATCTCTTCTTTTGTAAATTTTACTTTGCCAAGATTCAATCCTTCGTTTTCTTCAAAATTGATGCTAATACTTTTGGGCTGAAGAGACGATAAGAAGTTATACAACTCTTCTGGGCTATTGATGTTGTGCTTATTGATAACGGCAATTATTCCAAAGGAAATTTTATGATTTCTCAAGTGTTGAATGCCTGCCAATGTGCTTTCAAATGCTTCCTGTCCAGACCAGTTTTTTCTGGATAAGTTATGAGTTGCATTACCATCTAGGCTAACGCCAATTCTGAATTTGTACTTCCTTAGAAAATCACACCACTCCTCATTTATTAGCGTTCCGTTTGTTTGGATGCTGTGCTGGCGGAATCTTTCTTCACAATGCTCATCAAAGATGTTCATGTAGTGACGAAATTTATCAATTCCTGTTGCTAAAGGCTCTCCGCCGTGCCATAACACAATAGTTCTTCTGTTTCGTTTCCCAATCGCTTTTGCTATGTTTCTAACAACATCATCTTGGATGAATCTCTTCTCTTGTCTATCAGGGAGGTAACAATAACTGCAATTTAAATTGCATATTGAAGTTGGTTGCAACACAACAGTATTCCAATGGTAAACAAAATGCTTCGTTTCGTGCATGATTTTCCCTTTTGTTTATTGACTGAACCCGTTAGACCTTATCTGCCCAACGGTTTGCGTTAGCGGATTTTGGGCGGGCTGGGAAAATGCCTGAGAGCAGAAAAAACTTGAAGCGAGAAAAATGCTTCTCGAAGCCGCAGACTCCCAAAAATCCGCTGCACGCTTTGTTGGGCAGGTGTGGGTTGCGCGAGACTCTACTACTTTGGATTGGTTTGCTGTTCTTTTTTAGATTGTTCTGCGACTTTCTTAAACACAGTACTCAAACCTTTTATTGGATTCAGAAATGTATCAATTGCAACTTCCCATGCGTCAGGAGCAACTTCAAGAAGAAATTTCAACCATTTTGAAATAACTTTTTCGCTCGCTTTTTCACCTTGTGATGCTTCAAGTTCTAATTCTTTCACAGCAGTTTTTGCAATTTCTTTATCAGCACCGTTTGGTATTAATTCGACTTTATTATGCAGTACAGTGAATGCGTTTTTTATTTCTAAAAAATGTTCGACTTCCTCTGTTTGAATAGAAATATTTCCAACATTCGTTAAATTAGTATTTTTTGAGTTCTTGACTTCTATTTTTGAATTATTCTCTACCTTTTTCATGGCAAGACTCCTGAAATATTATTTAGTATTGTCTTGAAAAACATTTGCAACTTTGTCTAAAATAGTTCCAGGTGAATTTGTTATATTGATTTGAGGAGCGTTTGTGATGTAGTTGACAATGGTTTGTTGTAGTTCCTCAGACAAGATGCCTTTTTCTTGGAGAATGGATTTTGTAATATTTAGAATTACTGTGTAAGAAGAAACATAGAATGTTCTTACATCAATTTTGTCGTATGAGTTTTCAAAACTTGTACTAAGTGAAGCCAATATACTATATTGGCTATTGAGCCAGCGTGGATACCATCCCCAAATACTTACTGGGCTAGTAATGATAAAGTCTAATACGTTGAACCATTCGTAAGTTCCACGAGTATAACTGGAGTAATGCGCTACAATTTCTTCGCCTGTTGTAGCAAAATGAAGAAAATGACTTACGATGCTTCCTCTGCTGGTGCGATATATAATCTTTGAAAATGCGCGTTTTTCATTTTTCTTTGTATCTACTATTATTTCGGCTGGTGTACTGATAACTCCTAGTGATGCAAAGTGCTTGTTGAGTTCGTCACATATGCGTTGATGCAATTCTAAAATGAAGTTATTAACATCAAGTGTATTTTTTGAGTTTTTGTAAGGAATGATTAACGTAGAGTTCTTAACTTCAGTACCAAATTGAAAAAATAGATTTTTGCCCGCAAAACTTTTGAAATTTAAGTTCTTATCTCTTGCTTGGTCTTGAGAAAAGGACACTAAGGCTATGAAAACAAGCGGTACGAATAAACATAAAATCGCACCGCTTGTTTGTGCTATTAACGTGATGTACAAACTAATCAGTGCCAACCATTTAGTAACTAATCCAATCTTAGGCATTTTATTTAATCCTTCCTTGTTATATGATGATTTTGAAATGTTACTTTATAAGAACAAATTACAAAGCACCTGCCCAACGGTTTGCGTTAGCGGATTTTGGGCGGGCTGGGAAAATGCCTGAGAGCAGAAAAAACTTGAAGCGAGAAAAATGCTCCTCGAAGCCGCAGACTCCCAAAAATCCGCTGCACGCTTTGTTAGCCTGCTTTTATTTTTAAGAACACCTTTTGCTTTTAACATTTTCTCAATTATCTTGAAATCAACGAAAAATCTGTCAATGTTACAGAAAGCGTTGCGCCTTGTGCAACCGTGTACCCCACCCAAAGAAAAGGATGGGCTTTGGGTAAACTTCTATCATCTACAATTTCGTATTCTAAATACGTTATGAGCCTTGTTCCACGAATTTCAAGTTTGACATTGTAAACTTGATTTATTGATATTCGAGGTGGTGGTAGATATATTTGCTTAATGTCGGGCATTTGCAACATCATCCATATAGGTTTGTCTTGCACTCCTGATTGAAAAAGGATAGAAGTCCCATCTTGGCTTGGGATAGATGTTGCGCTCGGTAATAATCCGATTGCGATATTAGTATTCCAATCAGAAATAGTAGCCAACTCACTTATTTCCATCTTGAAACTTATATCTGTATCAGACGAAATGCCTGTAACAAGCCCGTTTACTCTGGAACTTGGGGGATTGATTACATTAATTGATAGTCCTGTTTCTTGTAATGCAAAAATACCTTTGTTCTCTAAATTCCAGCAATTATTATTTTCGGGTGCTGTGTTTCCTTCAAGCAAACTCCACACACCTTTATTGATACAACCATCTTCAAAAAGATATGCCGATGATGTCGTTGGTGATGGAGTTAATGACGCTTCGGAAGCCGTAATACTTGGGGTATCTGTAGGCACTGCAAACAATACGGCGGCTGTTTGGGTTGCTTTGAAACTTTCTGCTGTTTGAGTTGCGCTTATCTCAAGTTCTTTAGGGGCTACATTACTCCGAAATGTAAAATACGCAACCGCAATTGTGCCAATCACTCCAATTATGGCGGTTATAACTGGGGCAAGATTATTTGAAGATGCCGATTCGTTTTTGCTCATTGAATACTTTTCCCTTTTAGCGGAGCGGGCTAACGGTTTGCGTTAGCGGATTTTGGGCGGGCTGGGAAAATGCCTGAGAGCAGAAAAAACCTGAAGCGAGAAAACTGCTCCTTGAAGCCGCAGACTCCCAAAAATCCGCTGCACGCTTTGTTGGGCTGTGTTGGACAGATAGACACCATGATTATTGGATAACTACAGTAGAAAGAATTTTATCCAAAACTTTTATCAAGTTATCATTTTGTTCAGGCGTTCCTATCATGTATCCATCAAGTGAAAGACGATAATTTTTTGTGTATAAAAACACTGTCCATACTGTCCAGCCAGAACGGTTTTCTATTTTTTTAACAGCTGATAAATTCGGTGCGAGAATAGATAATCCCGCAGGATTACAGCCTTCCTCTGTTATTGCACAAGGTAGTGCATAGATTTCTAATCTTACTGTACCTGCCACTTGATAGTCTGAGGTATCACCACCTACTTCGCCAATGCGTACAAAGTCTTGAATGTAAGTCTGACCTTCTAAACCTGGCTCACTTTTGGTTGAACCTGGATAAACATACCAATCTTGAGGGTAATCAAGGCTATATTGGATTGTTCCAGCATCTGATGTAAATTTACTTGAATATTCTTTCCAATTATCAGATGTAAAGGTCGAAGTTGGAATAGCCGCTTCTGTTGGAACAACTTTAGCCGCTGGCGCACATGATACCAAGATAAAAACGACAAACCAAACTGAAACAATGTTTTTGTTTTTCATTCATACCTTTTGTGCAAGGAACAGCCCAACGGTGTGCGTTAGCGGATTTTGGGCGGGCTGGGAAAATGATTGAGAGCAGAAAAAACTTGAAGCGAGAAAAATGCTTCTCGAAGCCGCAGACTCCCAAAAATCCGCTGCACGCTTTGTTAGCCCGCTTTTGTCTATCAAGGAATAATTTTCCAATAAGAGCCACCATTTGGTGCAATAAAAGAATCAGTTGTCTCAAATAATCCAGTACTAAAATCAATACATACTGCTTCTACAGGAAATTGAGACCAGTGATATTTTCCGCCAGCCGATAAATCAGTTAATATCAAATAGCCTTTTGGAATTTCATCGCCTGCTTCATAAGAAATAAATGGAATTGGGCGATTGTGAACATCTTCAGCGCATTTACCAGAAATTTCAGTTGTTGTTTCACCAAAATTCCAATTGTTTACTTCATGTCGTGTGACAGTTGCTTCACGAGATTCAACTTCAACTGGAGAACCCCCAATTATCCAACCTGCGCCAACATTAGGGTTTGAAAGCACTATTGCGATAATAAGTAAAACAATTCCGACAATTACAGATAATATTCTAATTTGCGTTGAGATAGCAGGTATTTTGAATTTTTCAACATCAATACCACCTCCAAAAATTCCTGCTAACAAGGCAACACCACCGATGCCTGCAATGATTGAAGAAACTTCCATATATTTTCCATCTCCTTATTTATTGCAGATTTTATAACGTGATAATCTTTTGCGCGAAGCGGGCTAACGGTTTGCGTTACCCGCGCTGGGGCGGGCGGCGGGACGCCGTCCGACTGGGAAAATGCTGAGGCGTAGAAAAATGCTTGGAATCGCGCCAGAATCCCCAGCGTCGGGTGCACGCTTTGTTGGGCTGTTTTATGCGTACAAGAACTTACTCATTTTTCATCGTCTTTTTTCTTGCTCTGTTCAATTAGCAAGGAAATTTCTTGCCCGCAACCAGAGCAAAACTTTGAACTCATAGGTGTTTCGGCTTTGCATATTGGACAAGTAAATATTAGTAAAGTGCTACATTTAACACAAGATTTTGCGGTTTTAGAATTTTCGTGTTTACATTTTGGGCAAATGATAATTTTATCAAGCGCAACTTCATTTTCATTGCCAATTATTATAGTACTACCTGCGACATTACCATGAATTTCAATATTGGTTGCGTTATATTGGTCGCTTACTTTCTGCCCCCGCTGGTCAAAATGCGTAGGTGTTCTTGAAGAACCTTTGAGTTTGAGGTTTGGGTTTTCTGGAGGGAGTGATAAAGGTTTATCTTTTTTAGATTTGCTCATTGTCTCCGCTCCTAAAATAGCGATATAAACAAGGCGACGCCTAACGAAGTGAACGCTAATGATTGTGACACAAATGCCAGCCGTAATATGATAGCATTTCGTTCTATTATGACGGAATTCTCTTTCCAAGACCCAATCATATTTGAAATCATTTGCAATTTTGTTTCATCGGGTGATTGATTTAGATATTCGTGCGCTAAAACTTCTGGATTTGGGTCAATTCGATAACTTCTTACCCAAGATACAATAGTTGAGCAAATAACCGAGATTGCAAATAGCACTATACCAATAAGCACAAGAATTTGACCACTAACGGGGATAAGGATAATAGTTTCTCTTGCTCCCATGAGTAAAGCAAACATTCCGCCAGCAAAAGCCATTAACATACTTGCTTTATTTTCAAGTGATGTTTTTTGGCTTTGCTGTACAGAAAGCAAGTTTCTTACAGTTTCATGAATTAGAGAAACACTATTTTCATTAGTCATAATTTTTCAAAGGAACAGCCCAACGGTTTGCGTTAGCGGATTTTGGGCGGGCTGGGAAAATGCCTGAGAGCAGAAAAAACTTGAAGCGAGAAAAATGCTTCTCGAAGCCGCAGACTCCCAAAAATCCGCTGCACGCTTTGTTAGGTGACTGCGGGTTGCGCAAGACCTTTTGCCTGAAAACAGAACCACGCCTTTTATGACTTGATTTTACACGTACCACAATTTTTTACAAGCCCGACTTTGCCAGCGAAAACGAAACTGATTTACCAAAACGCCAAAGTTTAGAACTTGTGTTTCGACAAGCTCAACAACCACTGAAACCTTTGCCAAAAACTGACTTTACAAAGAAATTACTTGCCAGAAAAAATAAACCTGACAAAAAAGCCTAACCCAAACTTGCCAAAACTTTTTCTAAAAAAATGTAGCCGATTTTAGAAACCTGACTTTACCAAAAAGAGCGCAAGCCATGAAAAACGGACTTTGTGTCTCGACAAGCTCGACAACCACAAAATGAAACCTCTTGCTTGCCAAAACTTTAACTGAAAATCTTGAAGCCGATTTCAGAAACCTGAGTAAATTTAACACGAAACTTTTTGAACCAAAACCATGAGCTAATTTAAAGCCAATAAAATTTTGGAAACCGCCACTGCTAAAAATGCCCGATTTTATTGAACAAGAAACTTTGCTAAAAACCAAAATCCTGATTTGCAAGACTCAAAACGCCAATTTGAAACACAACTTATTTTTGCAAAGCGCCTGAAAGATTTAACGAAGCAGACACCTAACGGTGAGCGTTACTTGCGCTGGGGCGGGCGGCGGAACGCCGTCCAAACGGAAAACGGCTGAGGTAGAGAAACTGCCGAAAAACGCGCAGAGTCCCCAGCGTCAAGTGCACGCTTTGTTGGGCAGTTTTTATGATAACAATGCTATAAAAACTAACGGCAAATCTATAACCACATGAACAATCATCACGAATAACAAATTTCTTTGCCAAAAGTATAAACCAGTAAGGATAATACCTAATGGAACCACCACGCCAACAATGTGAGCGAGATTCCATCCTGTGGCATGAACAGCCACAAAAAATACCAGGCTAATCAACCCGCTAATCCATTTATTCCCTGTAATTTTCTGTAATCGTTCTAGTGGATAACCACGAAACAAAATCTCTTCCGTTATACCTGCTGTCAACACGCTTAAGAGTAATATCCACCAAGAATAATTAGATGCGACTTGTGCTACTGTTCCTGAATTTGACGGCGGAAAAACTTTGCTAATTAATAACGTGAGAACAGGGACTAATAGTGATAACAAAACACCCAATCCAACTGCTATTAGCCCTGATTTCCAAGATAGGGATTTCCAGCCAATAGTTGCCAGTGGTTGATTCTCGACGGTTTGTGTAAAAAATAGCATCACAAAAGCCAAGCCCCAAAATACACCAAACCCTATCAAGGTAGAAACTGGTTCATTGATATTAAGTTTAATGAACACTGGATTGATGAACAATGTGAAAATTACGGGGACAGCCAGCGATAAACTCAATCCAAGAATCTTTTTTTGCATATTGATACTATTTATCCTTTGCAGGGAACTGCCCAACGGTTTGCGTTACCTGCGTGTGGGCGGGCGTGGACAATGCTTGGGAGCAGGAAAAACTCGAAGCCAGAAAAATGCTCGAAAATGCCGCAGACTCCCACACGTCAGGTGCACGCTTTGTTAGGCGCTTTTTGATTTCACTATTTACTTTGAATATCTTTTTGCTTTTTCCTTTGCTTGATTGATGTTTTCCATCAATAAAGCCCTTCTTTCTGTTATTGTATCAATTCGTTGCTCCACGCTTTTTATTGACTTTTTAACTTCTTCAAATTCAGTTAGTAAACTGATGGGTGATTCTAATGACCCGTAACCACTTATTTTTTCTTCAATAATACGTCTATTGGTTCTGTATTTGCACAATAAATTTCTGTGGTGCTCTTCTTCTGTTTGTATTTCTTCCAACTCTTTCCCATCTCTTGCAAGTTGAGAGAGTGCCTCCCTGATTTCGAGTTCTTCAATCTGATCTTTGATTTCAATACCTTTGAATTCTTCTGGCAGGGATGTTGGTTGTTGTGTAATTGGAGAAGGATGGCTTTTGCTTCCTTCATTCGCCTTCGCAGAGCCACTTTCGTCTTTCTCCTGAGTTCCATAGAGAAGCCATTTTACGGCTGAAACGACTTTCTTTCCTAATTCGAAAATTCCATTCTTAATTTCTTCAAGGCTTGGAAGGTTGATTTTTTGAAAAAACCATTGAATAGTTTGCATTTTTATTCCCCTAAAGATTTATTTTGCTTTCCCGATTCAAGGATGTCTTGTCTGTCGCTTTCAGAAAGGAAGTTAAGCAGATTAATTCTAAGCGTTTCTGAAAGACTTAATAATATTTTAGCCTGCTCAGAAGTTGTCATTGTACTTATTAGTTTTAACACGCCTTGAGGTCTCATTACATTAAATAATTCTTCTCGCTCGGCGGTAGATATGTCTAGTAGTATTTGCCTTTGCTGATCGGCATTTAATGCCAGTATGAATTTTCTTTGCTCTTTGGCTGTCAATGTTAACCAAACAAAATATTGCAATTGCACGTCAATTGTTTTCCATCGCTCCTGAAAACCAGATTCAAACAACACGCCATCCTTTTTAGCAACTGCAAAATTAATTAATCTTTGATCGTCTGAGAAAATGCTTTGCCATAGTGCTTGAATTGAAAATGAATTGTCGATATTTACTCGAAAATCTAAGTCTATTGCCATGTTTCATTCTCCTTGTATATAAAGATTTAATTATTGACAACTATTTCCTTGTTGTAAATTTTTGCCAACGTAGATTTTAATTTCGTGACAACATCTTCGATGCCTTCTTCTGCTTCTTCAAGTTCATGCAGCACTTTGTAGGGTGTGTCAAGTGTTCCATAAATCGAGATTTTCTCTTTAGCAAGTTGATATCTCTTGCTGTATGTGTCCTTTAGTTTCAACAAATGTTCAAGTTCTGAAATTTCATTCTTGAGGATATTTTCGGAAATCTGAGTAGACATTGCCTCATTAATCGACCCGATAGATTCTGAACTTCTATTATTTGAGGCTTGATGACTATCTTTATTGCTGTCTTGAACATTAATATTTTTTGAGGCGCGACGTTCTCTGCGTTCTTGCAGGATTTTTTGAGCCTCTCCAAACAAAAAATCTAAAGTTTTTAAGAGAATTGGTAAACCTGTTGGGTCAATCATACCTGCTCCTTTGCTTTTGGAAATAACTCTTGTTAAATTTTATCAATGACTTGCAAGTCAGCGCCTAACGGCTCGCGTTAGTGGCAAGTGGGCGGGCTGAGATAATGTTTGGGAGCAGGAAAAATCCGAAGCCAGAAAAATGCTTGAAAACGGCGACGAATCCCACTTGTCCACTGCACGCTTTGTTAGCCGCCGTTTTTGTTAATAGACTACTTTGCAATTTGCAATATACGATATGCGCCACGTGCCACAATAATAAATACGATTGCTCCGACAACCAAATCAGGAATTTTGGAGTTTGTTACAAAAACCAGTATACCAGCGAGAATAACCCCGATGTTGATTATCACATCATTGGAGGTGAAAATCATGCTGGCTTGCATGTGGGCTTCTGTGTTTTTACTTTTTTGAAGCAAAAACAAACTGGTTGCGTTTCCAATCAAAGCAAGCAATGAAATAACAATCATCATTTGAAATGTGGGAACATCACCAAACCCAAGAAAACGTCTGATTACTTCGGTAATACCAAAAATAGCCAAAACTATTTGGAAATACCCACTTGCTTTGGCGATATTCTTTTTCTTGGCAATTGTTCCGCCAATCGCAAAAAGTGCAAGCCCATAAACAAGGCTGTCTGCCAGCATATCTAAACTATCGGCAACAAGCCCCATTGAATTGGAGATGAAACCCATTAATATTTCAAGGGCAAAAAAGAAAAAGTTAATAGACAGAACCTGCCAAAGCAATTTCCGCTCTAAATTATCCTTGCCAGTTGGTACAAACTCATCTGTTGCGCCACTTTCAATCAGAGTTGTGTCGAGTTGCAAACTGTTAAGTGCTTCAAAAATTAATTGATAATCGCCTGTATGGAAAACATCCAACTGGCGATTGGGAAGGTCAAACTGCAAAGAAGATATATTGCTGACTTCTTGAAGTTTCAAACGTACTAATTGTTCTTCAGATGCACAGTCCATTTGCTGGACTGCAAAGGTCGTTTTTTTCATACTTCACTCCTATATATATTTGCAGGACAGGCGGCTAACGGTTTGCGTTACTTTCGGGTGGGCGGGCGTAGATAAAACTTTGGGAGCAGGATTCTGTTTGGGTGTAGAAAAATGCCCGAAAATGGCGCAGAATCCCACCCGTCAAGTGCACGCTTTGTTGGCACGCTTTTGTTTTGCAAGA
>NZ_DBNHEF010000085.1:0-91692 GCF_057138825.1 Candidatus Defluviilinea gracilis | reverse complement strand
CTGGGCAGACCAAGTGAACCAATTGCGATTTCAGGTCCTTGCTTTTCTCGACCGTTTCTCTCACGGTTCTGAACCGCTCTTACGCTATACCGGCCTTATGTCAGAGTAATTTGTTAATGTTCAAAATGTCGCGTTACGTCTTTCGCTCAAAGATATTGGATAATCGTATTGAGAGGCTTTCTTTTTCTTACTTCAGGAATTATCTCTGGATACCCAACAAAAAACATCCCTTGCGGCTCCCAATTCTCGGGTAAATTTAAAGTTTTTTGGATTGTCTCTACCGCGAAAAGAGGCCAACATGCCCACACTCCCCCAAGCCCCTCGGCGTGCGCGGCTAATAACAATTGCATCCCCGCCGCGGCGACGGATTGGACAGTCATCCGAAATTCGGCTTTGATGCGTCGTTTGTCGGGATACGAGTCCATTTCGCTCATGTCGAGGCAGAGGAGAATGGCAACAGGCGCGGAGATGATGCGGTCTTTCGATCGCTTGAGTTGCGCTTGAATTTTTTCAGGGGGAATGCCGTCGCTTTCGAGATCGTGTTGGAAATCATCAGCCATCGCTTCGGCGAGTTTTTTTCGGGCGGATGAATCCGCCACTACGACGAATCGCCAGGGTTGGCGGTTGTGCGCGGAGGGGGCGAAGGTTGCCGTGGTGAGAATCGTCTCGATGACTGAATCAGGCACAGGGTCCGATGTGAAGCGGCGGATCGAGCGGCGACTCCGCAGGAAGTTGTGAAGTTCAGTTGTGGTCGTGGACATGAGTCGGCTTGATCTTGTAGATGATCCGCTTTTGCCCTTCGCGTTTTCCCCATGGTTTATTGTCATAGCGCATGGACAACATGTCGATATGTTCATCCGCGCCTTCTTTGGTGGAGCCGATAACTTCGCCGCGTATGCCGATGTAGCGATAACGGTCGTTGGGGTCTTGAATGGTCATCGCCACCTGGTTGCGCGCCTTCATGTTTTTATCTTTTAAGCGACCCTCGTTCGTGTTGATAAGAATGAAGTCTCCGTCCGCGCTGAACCACACAGGCGTCACTTGTGGCGCCCCGTCGGGCATGAGCGTGGCGAGATAGAGAAATGCTTTCGAGTCGGCGCTGATGAGGTCTTGATATTTGGTTTGGATTGTCATGGGTTGTCCTTGCTTGTTGTGATGCGGCAATGTTATCAAGTGTGAATAAGAATCTTGTTAGCGTTATAAAGTTCATTGTTCGTTCGGCAGTTCAACTGCCGAACGAACGGGTTATCATCGAAACAAATCCTGATCTTTCGGGCGGATCAATTCTTTCAGCGATGCTTCGCGCATTGGATATGGAAATCCGCGCACATGCACAACAGGCGTTCCCTCTGCGGCTTGCCCCATCATCAGCGACGCGGCGGCGGCGAGTTCGTCTGCTACGCCGACTGTTGTCACTTGTAATTTGAATCCAAACAGATCAGGTTTGCCGCGCAGATCTTCCAGCCCAGGGATTCCCGCGACGCCAATTGCGACGCCGACTGTGCCGTTACGCCACGCGCGTCCGTGTGAATCAATGATGAGACAGCCGATTCGTTTTCCGCTTTTGGATTGGATGTCGCTTCGCATCGTTTCCGCGCTTCGGTCTGGGTCGGCGGGAAGGAGGAGTACCCAGTCATCGTGTATTTGACGACTAAAGTCGTCACTACGGTTATCTACGTTCGAGTGATCGATCCCCGCGTTGGCGCAGACGAAGCCGAGTTTGTGTTCGACGATGATCGCGCCGACGCGGGAGCGCAAGACTTCGTTGCTTTCTTGTAGGATCAACTCAACGACGCGCGGGTCTTTCTCGGTCTGTTTGGCGAGTTCGATGGCGCGTTGCGACGGTGTGACTGTTGCCAGATTCACCGTCCGCCCTTCGGCTTTGGAGATCACTTTTTGGGCGAACACAAAGATATCGTCATCTTGCAAGTTGATCCCGATCCGTTGTGTTGCATCGACAACAATATCCGCCAGGTTGTCGCCGTGGCGGATGAGGGGAATGCCGGGGAGGGGGGTAAGACGGAGAGACATGCTGTGAACTGCGGTGTGCGATATGCGCAGTGGTTATTTGTGACTCGCTCCCGTGATACGGATCCCGGCATGAGTGGAACCGTATTGTTTGTTGATGTAGATCAACACGCTGGTCAAGCCTTCAAGCACCACCGAATTCTCGATGGGACCGGCGTCCCACCCTGTAAGCCCGGCGGCAGACACGAGTTTGAGCGCCTCGGCGCGCGCGTCCTTGCTGGTGCCGGTCACCAATACGTCGCAGTCCGCGCCTTCATCTTTGAGCAAATGTTCGTGCGAGATGTTTTGAAAAGCGGCGACCACTTCTACCCCTTCGCCAAGGATTTCCTTTGCCTCTTGCGCGGCAGACCCGGCGGGCGGCATTTGCACTTTGGTCACTTTTGGCGGCACAAGCGGGACGGTTACATCAATCAGGATTTTCCCTTTGAGCGCATTTTTCACGCCTTCGAGCGTTTCGCGATGCGCCGCGTACGGCACAGAGAGGACAACAATATCTGCCAGTTGCGCGGCTTCGAGGTTAGATGTGCCTACAATGGAGGTCGAACCTTCCATCAGTTGCATGATCTCCGAAGCGGCGGTGACGGCTTTTTCCGACGAGCGGGAACCGATCAGCACTTTGTAGCCAGCCGCCGCCCAGCGATAGGCAAGTCCTTTGCCTTCTTTGCCTGTTCCGCCTAACACTGCGATCGTTAAGAGTAGCGGTTCTTTTTCCTGAAATGCGTCCATATCACAATCCCTTTGCAACTTCTTTTTGATAACGCTCCCAGACTGCGGGAGCGAGTTCTTGCGCTTTCGCCGAGATTTCCGCTTCGTCCAAAGTAAGCAGTTGGCGATCCTTCATCAGGATTCTGCCCGCGACGATGGTGGTCGTGACCATACTTTGCTGAAAACCGAAAACGATGTGCCACGGGATGTTGCCCGCGGTCATGGGCGTGTTCGGATGGTACTCTACAAAAATAATATCTGCAAATGCGCCTGCGCTCAATTGCCCAATGGTCGCAGAGGGGAAGAAGACGTTCGCCAGCGCGGCATTGTTGTAGACCGCCATTTGTTGCACATCGTATCCGCCCATGCGGCGCGGGTCGCGGTGATGGACTTTGTGCAGGAGATACGCGGCTTTCCACTCCTCCCACATCGCGTTCGTGAAGCCGTCGTTGCCCAAACAAACTTTGATTCCCGCGCGCATCATCGACTCGATCTGCGCGACGCCAACGCCGTTGTTCATGTTCGAGCGCGGCTGGTGCGAAAGCCATGTCCTTGTTTCGGCGAGGATTTCCATTTCGCGCGCGTCGAAGTGGACTCCATGCGCGGTGATGGTGTTCGCTCCGAGGATACCGTGCTTTTGCAAACGGTCAACTACTCGCATCCCAGATTTATTCAAACTGTCGTACTCATCCGACTCGTGTTCGGCGGTGTGGACGTGAAAGCCGAATCCGCTGGGGAGGGCTTGGCGGCACAAGGCTAAAGAGGCGTCCGAAAGCGTCAGGCTGGCGTGCAGACCGAACGTCGCGGCGAGAAGCGGGCTTTTCGTCTTCTTGATGAAGCGGATGTTTTCGTTAATCCCCGCTTTCATTTTCGATTCGCCGTCGCGGTCGGTCACTTCGTAGCATAGCACCGCTCGCAGTCCAGACTTTTCGACTGCCTCGCTGATGATGTCGAGCGAGCCGTCAATCGCGTTGGGCGAGGCGTGATGGTCAATGAGGGTGGTCGTGCCGTGTTTGATCGCGTCCGCGAGGCAGGGGAGCGCGGAATATTCGATGCTGTCCGCGTCGAGCGAACGGTCGAGGGGCCACCACAACTTTTGCAGAATCTCAGGGAAATCTTTCGGCGCGGGTCCGGGGATCGCCATGCCGCGTGAGAATGCGCCGTAAAAATGCGTGTGCGCGCAGATGTTGCCCGGCATCACATATTGTCCGCGCGCGTCCAGTTTTTCTTCGCTCGGATATTTTTTTACGAGGTCGGCGCTTTTGCCGATCTCTTTGATGCGGTCGTTCTCGATGAGAATGGCATGGTCATCGAGGATGCGATTTTCTTTTTCCCATGTGACGAGTTTTGCGTTTGTGATCAGCATATCATCCGAGACCAAATTGATTGGGATGCGGAAGCCGCATGCCGTTCGCGCCAATTTCCTGCGCGGCAAGATAGGCGGCTTCGCGCACTTCGATGTCTTCGCCATACATGCCGTTGTATAACGCGCCGACAATCCCTTCATTTGCAATCGGCTTGAGATAGGGCAGGGCGGCAAGCCGTTCTTCGGTGCTCCCAAATTTGAAAGCGCTCAATAGCGCGTCGGTGGCGGGTCCGCTTTTTGAAATGCCCATGCCTTGTTTGCCGGCAAATTCGATCAGCCATGGAGTGTCTGATGGGTTGGGCAATTTCTGCGGGACGCGCGGATCAGGCTTGCTCCCTTGTTCGAGATATTGTGTGGCGAGGTTTCGCACGACCCATTGATCGTCTTCCACCTGCATTTTTTGCAAGAGTTCGATCGCCCAGGGTTGTTCGATTCGCGCCAGTCCGTGCACGACCGCTCGCCGCACCATGATGTCTGACAGGGTAACGCCTTCGCGCAGAACGGCGTGCCCCTCTGTCGCGTCGTTCGCCAGCGCTTCCGCCGCGGCTTTGCGGAGTTCTTCGTCGCCTTGCAATAATGCCCGCGCAACCGCCTCCAGCGATTTTTCGGTGCCGATGGCAACCAATGCTAGGCAGGCGGCGCGCCGAACCGCGCCAACCGGCGCTTGTAACGCGTTTTCGAGCGCCTCGATTGCTTTGGTATCGCGGATGCCTCCGCAACCAAGCGCGGCAAGCGGGATCACTTCAAACGAGCGTGAGTTGAGTAACTGCCTAAAGAGCGCGGCGGCGCCGGGGTCACCGCTGGCAACAAACGCCGCCATTGCCTGCCCGCGCAAGCCAAGTGGCTGTCCTTCGCTTTGCAGGATGTTCAACAACGCGGAAAATACCTTGCCGCGCCAAGCCGCTTCGCGGGGCGCATCACGCAACCAGTGAGCCACAGTGAATAACTGCACGTGCAGTGGCAGACTGGAATCTTTCATCATCGAATCTGCCAGTGAGGAAGCGTCGCCGCGCGCCGCAAAGTAATGCATGGTGACAGTCCTGCCATTCCATACCGGCTGGGTGAGTAATGTTTGATACGCTTCGTTGTCGCCGATCGCTTGCCCGGCGAGATAGCCATTCAACACCGAATGCAGGAAACGCATCTTGTTACCGGCGTGTGAGATCAGCAAACCGCTGTCCACCATTTTGCTTAGCAAGCCATGGGTCGGCGCATTGCCCGCTTTCGATTTCTTGATGCGAATTTTTTGCGATTCGGTGAGCGCGGCTTTTTCGTCCTTGTCGCTTTTTGTGACGGTTTCCGCGTGTTCCATCGGTTTGTCATCGACGATGTCGTATTGTTTCACCCAGGCGCGCGCCGAATGCGGATCGAACACCGGTTGCGCGGTGAGCGCAACCTGCATGGCGAGCAGTTCGAGCGCAGCCACCGGGGTTCCGGCGGGCGCCACGCGGCGGATGTGTGTGGCGATCGCGTCGAGCACGCCCGGACCCAAACTGTCACCGGCGTATGCGCCCCACACTTTGAGAGTCAGTTCGAAGGGGGTGAGACTGTGATTGTCGGTGGCTACCCAGGCGTTGAGCAGGAGGGCATCCACTGGCTCGGGTCCCGTTTGCGCGCGCGACTCCAGCGCGATAGTCTGCGACCAGCGTTCGCCCCATTGTTGGATGAATTTCGAAGCGGCTTTTTGATCCCAGGCAATCAGCGCCAGTGGGTTGAAACCCAGGCTGATCAGACCATTCAGTTGATGGGTGGAACCTGTCGTTACGATGCGAACTTTGGGGTAGGCGTGCGTCAGCGCCTTGAACCATGCCGTCACATGTTTTTGGCTCTCCGTATCCAGTTCGTCGAAGCCATCGATCAATAACAAGGCGCGCCCACCCTGAAATGTTTGCTGGACAAAGGCAGGCAAGCGGCTGAGATCAAAGATCGGGGCAAATTCTGTTACAACATTTATGAGAACGGTAAGCGGATCTTTTGTTGAATCGAACGGGAGCGCCAAATCTGCAACATGATATAGATAAGGAACCGCTTCTTCTTCAGATTTCGGGTCGATTCTAACCCTGAGGTTTGCCGCCAGGGACGCAAGGCGCGCCAGCGCGACTGTTTTGCCCGCTCCCGCCGCGCCTACGATGACAATGTTCGACCCGCCTGCAACGCTTTCGGCTAGTGTGAGTGTTGGCGCGCCGTATACGCCGGCGAGTTGGGTCCAATCTGGCATGTAGGGCAGGGTTTGCGAAATAATATCGTCCTGCAAAGGGATTATGCCCGGCTCCACGCGCGCCGGTGGCGCGACGAGACGAGGCTCCTGGAGAATTTCGTCGAGAGCAAACATCGACGCGGCGAGATGCATCCCTTGGGCGCGGCGCAAGGTGATGCGCCGGTGGTTGTCTTCTAACCCGCTTGTGCGGCGGACTTTGGCGGTTTCGCGGTTTTCTTTAAAGTTGTCTCGAACTTGGTTGAGGAGCGGCTTGGCGCGGCCAGCCAAATTGAAGAGTATGATCCCAATCACCATACCGATAACAAAAGATAGAGGGTCGATGTGCGGAATAGGCATGGGGGCTAAGTGGCGTACAAAATACGCCCGCAGGTAGGGCAGGTAAAAAATTGCGAGGCGGAGCGGGCGCTCTGGCGCTGGGAAGGCGTAAGCGTTGTGCCGCACGCCGCGCACGATGAATCGGTGACGGTGGTAATGGCGACTCCGCGTTTCTGCGCGCGGAGCGAATCATAGGTGAGCATGGCTGGTTGAGGAATTCCGCTCGTGACTGCCTTGCGTTCGGCATCAAGCCGTTCGATCTCTTTTTGGAGCGTCTCGCTTTCTTTTGTCAAGTCGTTGTATTGAATCGACTTGTCAGCCCGCACGCGTTCGAGTTGGGCTTTGCTGGCTTGCATGGCTTGGTCTGCATTCTCCAGGGTGTCCATCGCGTTGAGTTCGAGGTTTTCGAGGGTCGCCAGATGTTTTTTGAGCGAGGCAACATCCAATTGCAGGTCTTGCAACTCTTTGGGATTGCGCACCTGTCCGCCATATAAGCTGGATTCTGCCTGTTCGATCTTGATGCGCTGTTTTTCAACGTCGGCTTCTGTCGATTGGAAGGCGCGCTCGGCGGTTTTGAATCCGTTTTCGGAGGCGGAAAAGGCGTCCATGGCGGCGCGCAGTTCGCCGTCGTTTTGAAGCGTTTCTTGAATCGCTTTGAGTCGCCCGCGGATCTGATCCATCTGGCTATCCACTTGTTGCAGGCGAAAAAGACCAAGCGCGGCGCTCATGTTTGGATTATATACGAAGTCGCCTACTGGGTGGGCAGGTTGTAAAAGTTGTAAACTGTTTGTGATAATTGAGCGAAGAGCCCGGAGACCGGCTCCCAAATAGTTTGCTCCGGATGATAGGCGTAAATGACGAGGACGTAATTTCCGCCGGGCGTGTACACGATGGCGGCGTCGCTGATGTTTTTAATAACGCCTGTGCTGGGTTCGGTGATCCAGCCGTGTTTGTGCGCCACCTGGGTGCCTTCCGGCACGCCGGCTTCGATGAGCACGCCGATCTTGTCCAAGACGAGAAAATTGATCATCTGCTGGCAGATCTGGCTGTTGATCTTATCGGGGAATGCCGCAACGAGCGCGCCCCCATTTTCTGTGGCGCATTGATAGATGTCGGTGAGTAACATACCCGCGTCTGACGGGGTGGTCTGGTTGAAGGAATCGGGATCCGTGACCACATCGGCGCGTTGGTTCGCGGGTGTGCTGATTCTTTCAAGGAGTGGGCAGGGAAACTGGGCGCTGCAAAAGAACCCGGCGAGGAAGGTGTTTTCCAAGCCAATTTTGCGCATATCGTCGGTGACGATGAGCGGACCGCGGAACTCGTCGAGGCTTTCCATTAGCCGATCGGCAGGCGGGTTTTCGGATTTGCGAATCATGTCGAGAATGAGTTCGGAGGAGGCTGGCTCCAGCGCCGCGCTCCCGTTCTTGATGAAATACGAAACCATGATCGGGATTTTTACAGTACTCGACGCCGTGAAGGGCACATCGGGATTGGTAGAGATGACTTGACCCTTGTCCATGGCAAAGTGGATTTCCTGTCCATTTTGCAGGTCGAAGAGATATAGACCGATCACGCCGTCGAATTCCGCGACGTCGATATTTTGTTGAAGCAGGATTTCGAGGTTTTGAAAGGTGGGCCTGGCGGCAACGCTTTTTTGAAACGAGAGGGATACTTTTCGGTTGGAAGGCGAACGCAGGATATCCTCGATCAGGCGCACAGCGCGGTCGATGTCGAGAATGGTTCCGGGTTCGCCGGGCAGGAATGTTGTAGTTCCAGGAACAGGCTGAGGCGGCGTCGGTGGTTGATCGTAGCGCGCGGAAATTTCATTTTGTAGATACGCAGTGAGTTGAACTTCGTCGATGGTGGCGCTTAAGGGGATATCGACCGGGGCGGGCTGGCGCTGCCACAGGTAGTTCCAAAACCCACCCCAGAAGGAACCGCCCGTGCGCCCCAGGTCGGCGGCGGCGATCATCGAATCCATGTCGAGTTCGAAGCCGACCACCGAGGGCGCAATTTGAATGCTCGAATTATTGTAAGTAACTTCGATGGGCGATGAGTATACTTGCAATACGCGTTCCGATGCAATTTGCGGCGTCACGCCGCCAACGGGCACGCCTGCGATCGTCATACCGGCGGGATAGTTATTCCGCTGGCGACTGTATCCGATCAAGCCAATCACCACCAGGACCAACGCGACGGATAACAATCCGATGGAAACGCCGCGCAAGACCGGTATCGAACTTCTGTTTCTCACATTACCTCCGGTGTGCGAAAAAAAGTATAACACACCCAAAATTATCTTTATGCTAGAATAGCGGCGCATCTTGCGCATCGCTCTATTCACCTCGCGCAGATTTAAACCACTTGCAGGATGGGACGATGCTGCGAAATTTTTTGATCTATCTTTCCAAAGCCGCCTGGGCGCAAAAAATGATCACGAGTTGGGGCTTTGCCTGGAGAGCCGCTTCGCGTTTTGTGGCGGGCGACACAGCCAATGACGCGATTCGCGTGGTGCGCGAATTGAACGCAAGGGGCATCAACGCCACGCTCGACCAGTTGGGCGAGCACACCTCCACCGCCGAAGAAGCGAACGCCTCGGCAGACTCCATTGTGCAAGTTTTACAGGAAATAGATAAAGCGGGGGTTAAAGCCAACGTCTCCATTAAATTGACTCAGATCGGCATGGGGCTGGACGAAGAAACCTGCCGCCAGAATCTCGTGAAGATCCTTGAACAGGCAAAGAAAAGCAATAACTTCATCCGCATTGACATGGAAGACACGCCCTATACCGACATTACGCTTGCGATGTATCGTTCCATGTTGGAGCGAGGCTTCACTTCGAATCAAGTTGGGTTGGTTCAACAAGCGTATCTGTTTCGCACAGAAGCCGAAGTCCGCGAACTGCTCAACAGCGGCGCGCGACTCCGTCTCGTCAAGGGCGCGTACAACGAGCCGCCCGAAAAAGCCTTCCCGAAAAAAGCCGACACCGACGCGAACTACGACTTGCTTGCCAAAGTGATGATCGACGCGACGACCGCGAAAGAAAATAATTCCGTCAGCGCCGATGGACGCACGCCGCCGTTCATTGCCATTGCCTCGCACGACGACAAGCGCATTGACTTTGCGAAGAAGCACGCCGAAAAAATGAACTTGCCGAAAAACGCCATCGAGTTTCAAATGTTGTACGGCATCCGCCGCGATCTGCAGGAGCGATTGGTGAAAGACGGTTATCCCGTCCGCGTGTATGTCCCGTTCGGGGCGCAATGGTATCCGTATTTCATGCGCCGTCTCGCTGAACGCCCCGCAAATATTTGGTTCTTTGTGTCAAACTATTTCAGGAAGTAAACACGGAAACAGGTAAACAAGTAGACACGTATCCATGGAAAAACTTGCACTCGTCACCGGCGGCGCGCATCGTTTGGGGAAATCCTTCGTGCTGACTCTTGCCCGCCTCGGATACGACATCGTCCTTCATTATCATTCGGCTGTGGAGGAAGCGATTCAAACGCAGGGGATGCTTGAGTCGCTCAACGTCCGCGTTACCCTAGCCCCAGCCGACCTCACCGACCCTCAACAAATTCAATCTCTAGTCTCTAGTCTCCAATCTCTGAATATTCTCGTCAACTCCGCCGCCTTCATGCCCAGCGGAAATGTCGAATCGCTTTCGCTCGAAACCTGGGACTCGACTCTCGACCTCAATCTCCGCGCTCCGTTTTTGCTCGCGCAAGAGTGCGCTAAAAAAATGACCGATGGCGGTCTCATCGTCAACATCACGGATGTGGGCGCGCAAAAAGCGTGGAGCCGGTATCCATCGTACACCGTTAGCAAAGCCGCGCTTGAATCGTTGACCAAAATTCTTGCGCGCGCGCTCGCGCCGAAGATTCGCGTCAACGCCATTGCGCCAGGCTTCGTCCTGCAATCGGACATTGTTTCTGCCGACGTGTGGGAAAAGTTAATCAGCCGAGTCCCGCTCAAACGTCCCGCAAGAACCGAAGAAGTTGCATCCGCTCTCGAATTTTTAGTCAAGAACGAGTATATTACCGGTCAGACCATTGTTGTGGATGGTGGTTATTCGTTGGTGTGATCCGCGCTGAGCGTCCTTCGACTGCGTTCGACGTGGCGCCGCAGCGCCACTCCTCACTCCGCTCAGGACGGAAACGTTTGTATAGGAGAAATCATCATGTCCGAAATAAACGAACTTGCCGACAAATTAAAATCCGAGGGCGAAAAGTTTTATTCCATCTTCGCGGGCTTGAGCGACGAGCAATGGCAGGCGGAGGTCTACACCGAAGGCGCGACGTGGAGCGTCCGCAATGTGCTTTCGCACTTCGTCACCTCCGAGCGCGGACTGGTCAAACTCTTCGAGCGCATCCGTACGACTGGCGAGGGCGCCTCGGATGATTTTTCGATTGACCGCTATAACGCAACGCAACAAGAACGGACAAGAGACCTGCCGCCGCGCGAACTGCTGGAACAATATAAAGAAGTCCGCTCGAACTCTGTCGCGTGGGTGGCGGGGTTGAATGAGGAAGAACTTGAGATCGAAGGACGACATCCGTTTTTAGGCATGACCAAGATCCGCGATATGATCAAGATGTTGTACATCCACAACCAGAATCATTATCGTGATATGAAGAAAGTTCTAAAACCTTAAACACAAAGGACACGACGAGCACAAAGGCTTGCCCTGAGTTTATCGAAGGGAAAATCTAAGGAAAGGCGATTCGCTCGCGATTTGCCCAACCTTAGTGACCTTTGTGTCCTTCGTGGTAAAAAATGAATCTTTCCCCTTTCAAACTCGAACGTTATTTCGCCAAGTACGAATTCAATACGGAATTTTTACTTTGTTCATCGGACTGCGAAGCCATGCCCATCGCGGATTTGCTTGCCATGGAAGCAGGCGCGGCGGAAAAATTTCAACAAACATGGCTGGGATACACCGAGTCGCTTGGGCATCCTGCTTTGCGAAAAGAGATCGCTAAAATTTACGAAACGATCCAGCCCGAAGAAATTTTGGTTCACACCGGCGCGGGCGAGGCGATCTTCCTGTTCATGCTTGCCGCGTTGAAAGAGAACGACCACATCATCGTCCATGCGCCGCATTATCAATCGCTGAGCGAAGTGGCAAAAGGGATGGGGTGCATGGTCAGCCCATGGCGGGCGCGCGAGGAAAATAACTGGTCGCTGGACCTGGACGAACTGCGTCATCTCGTCCGCTCTTCGACGAAGGCGATCGTCATCAACACGCCGCACAACCCGACGGGTTATCTCATGTCGAAGTCGGATTTTGAAGCGGTGAACAGATTCGCGCAGGAAAAGAATCTGCTATTGTTCAGCGACGAGGTCTACCGCGAATCGGAATACGACCCGTCGCTTCGACTCCCTGCCGGCGCGGACATGGGCGCGCACGCCGTCTCGCTGGGCGTCACGTCCAAAACCTACGGCTTGGCTGGCTTGCGGATCGGCTGGATCGCGGCGAAGAACAAGTCAATTTACGAAAAAATGGCTGGGCTGAAAGATTACACCACCATCTGCAACTCCGCGCCGAGCGAATTTCTTGCCGAGGTCGCGCTGCGGAATCGCCAAAAACTCGTTGCGCGGAATGTCGGCATCATCAAAAGCAATCTCGAGATCGTTGACGATCTTTTTGCTCGTCATTCAAATCTGTTTGCATGGGTTCGTCCCGCCGCTGGCTCAATGGGATTCCCGAAACTGTTGACGGGCAACACAGAAGATTTTTGCGATACTCTGGTGAAACAAGCCGGCGTTCTCCTCCTGCCCGGCTCAGCCTACGACGACTCAAAAAACCACTTCCGCATCGGGCTGGGACGAAAAAACCTCCCGCAAGCAGTGGAGCGGCTGGATCAATTCTTGAACAACAATTAACCGCCAAGTCCGCAAAGACCGCGAAGTTTTTCTTTTGTTCCATTCACCCTGCGCTCATTGCCATTCACCTTCGTTTCTCCAATGTCCAATCGAAAATCGTAAATCCAAAATCGTAAATCGTCAGTCTCCAATCTCCAGTCTCCAATCTCTAATTCTCCAATTCTCTAATCCCCACCACTTCCCCCCTCATGCCCCTCCACCTCCTCCTCACCGCCCTCACCTACACCTTCGGCGCAAGCATCGCCGACTACCTCGGCAAACCATTCCTCGCCGCTCCGTTCTGGTTAGGACTGCTGGTCGTCCTCCTCGCGCAAACGACAATGAGTCTCTTGCCCGAAGTCTTTCGCTTGGACGCGGAACCTCTGCTCGAAAACGAGACTCGCTCCAAGCGACAGATCCTCCGCAATAATCATCTTTACACATCATTGGCATGTATCGTCATCATTGCCCTAACCGCGTACATCCTCTTTGCCAATAACGCCCTCCCACTTTCCACTTTCTTCTTTCTTCTCCTCTCCCTCGCCATCGTCTTCACACACTCCCTCCCTCCCTTCCGCTTCGTCAATCGCGGCGCGGGGGAATTTCTCCTCGCCATTCAACTCGCTTATGTGATTCCCTCCATCGCCTTCACGCTTCAAGCGGACAAAACTCATCGCTTCCTCGTCCTCGCCATTCCACTGACCCTCCTTGCCTTTTCCTATTTCATTGCGCGAAACTTTCAATCCTTTGCGCAAGATCAAAAATACAACCGCGTCACTTTCCTCACGCGCCTCGGCTGGGAGCGCGTTGTGCCTCTGCATCATCTCTTCGTCTTGCTCGCGTATTTTCTCTTTACCATGTCGCCGCTCTTCGGCATCTCGCTTTCATTGATCTGGTCTGTGTTCCTCACGTTCCCCTTTGCCCTCTTTCAAATTTTCCTCCTGCGCAACATCAGCCTCGGCGCCAAACCCAACTGGACTCTCCTCCACGCCGCCGCGCTCGCCGTCTTCGGACTCGCCACCTACTTTCTGACTCTCACCTTCTGGCTCCGCTGACTTGTAACTCGTATCTTGTATCTCGCGACTTGCCTCCCCATGCCCGAATTCCTGACTCTCCTCCCGCCCGATGAAGCCCGCGCCCGCCTCCTCTCGCATCTCCCCGCAGGGACAGTTGATTCGGAACCCGTCAACGTTATCGCATCGGTGGGCCGCGTTCTCGCGGAAGACATCCACGCGCCGCATTCACTGCCGGAGTTTGAACGCTCAACCGTTGACGGCTACGCCGTCCGCGCGCGAGACACCTTCGGCGCGTCCGATTCACAGCCCGCATATTTGACGCTCATCGGCGAAGCGCCGATGGGCGTCGCGCCCGCCTTTGAGATCGAGCCGGGTCAGTGCGCGTTGATCCACACCGGCGGCATGTTGCCAGGCGGCGCAGACGCGGTGGCGATGTTGGAATATTCGCAAAAGACCCGTGAGGTCTCCAAAGACCTCGCGGGTCTATCGCAAGAAATCGAAATCTTCCGCGCGGTGGCGGAGGGGGAGAACGTCATCCGCGTGGGCGAGGACGTGGTTGCGGGTCAGGCGATCCTGCCGAAAGGGCGGGTGATGCGTCCCGCCGAAATTGGCGGACTGCTCGCGCTGGGGATCACCTCCGCGCGCGTAGGCAGATTAGTACGGGTTGGGTTGATCTCAACAGGAGATGAAATTGTTGATCCGAGTCAACATCCACACGCGGGACAAGTGCGCGACGTCAACTCGTATACATTGTCCGCGCTGATCGAAAAAAGCGGGGGCGTGGCAAAACGCTTCGGGATTATCCGCGACCAGTTCGAGGCGTTGAAAGACGCGGCGGCGCGGGCGTTATCCGAATGCGACATGGTCGTCATCACCGCGGGGTCGTCCGCCTCCACGCGCGACATGACCGCCGACGTCATCCGCTCGTTGGGCGAACCCGGCGCGCTCGTTCATGGGATCAACACCCGCCCCGGCAAACCGACTATTTTAGGCGTGTGCGACGGCAAAGCCGTGATCGGACTGCCCGGCAATCCCGTCAGCGCGTTGGTGAACGGCTATTTATTCGTCCTGCCGGTGATCGAAAAATTATTGGGCGCGTTGCCAAGACCAAAACCAACTGTGCCTGCGCGCCTCACAGTAAATTTGCCGTCGCAAGCAGGCCGTGAAGATTGGTGTCCCGTGAATTTGATCGTCAATCGTCAATCGTCAATCGTCAATTACGAGGCTGACCCCGTCTTCGGAAAATCGAATTTGATCTTCACGCTGGCAAACGCCGACGGCTTGTTGCGGATCCCGCCGGACGCGACGGGGTTGAGCGCGGGCGAACTGGTCGAGGTGATATTGATATGAACCGCGGAGAGACTCCATGATCGAACTATTCAACAAGCCCGTAGGATTCTTCCTCCTCATCATGACGATCATCCTCGTCACGCCTCTGCTTTCAGAGCGCGTGCGTTTGCCGGGCATCGTCGGCATCATCCTCGGCGGGATGCTCATCGGTCCCCACGGACTTGGACTCATCGAAGACGGCGACCGAATGCAATTCCTGTCCACGATCGGGCTGGTGTACTTGATGTTCAGCGCGGGACTGGAAGTGGACATCAACACCTTCATGCGCGTGCGCGGACGCGCGGTCGTGTTTGGCGTCATCACTTTTATATTTCCGCAACTGATGGGCATGGGGCTGGGATATTTGCTCGGCTTGAACTGGCTCGGCATGATCCTGCTCGGCTCAGCGTTTGCCTCGCACACGCTGATCGCGTTTCCCATCCTCACGCGCCTCGGCGTGACGCGCAACGAAGCCGTGGCAGTGACGGCAGGCGCGACCGTCCTCACCGACATCGGCGCGTTCATCGTGCTGGCAATTGTGTTGGGCGCGTCGAACGGCGGCATCACGGTCGGTTACTTCATCGAGTTATTCATCCTGCTTGCCATCTTCGCCGCGCTCATCATTTTCGGTTTGCCGCGCTTGAGCAAATTTTTCCTCCAACGTTTCAGCGAACGCGCGGTTGAATTTCAATTCATCATCGTCGCGTTGTTCGTCGCCGCGTTCGGCGCGGAACTCATCGGCGTGCATGAAGTCGTCGGCGCGTTTCTCGCGGGGCTGGCGGTCAACGCCACATTGCCGCGCCATAGTTCCGTCACGGGGCATGTGCTGTTCATGGGCGAATCATTTTTCATCCCCGTGTTCCTTTTGTACAGCGGCATGATCACCGATCCGCTTTCGTTCCTCGACGACTCAAAAACCATCGTCGTCGCGCTCGGCGTCACGATCGTCGCATACGTTTCAAAATTTCTCGCGGCATGGCTCACCGCGCGAATTTTCAAATACACCAAAGCCGAATTCTGGACGGCATACGGACTCTCGCACGCGCAAGCCGCCGTCACCATCCCGACTCTCGTCATCGGTCTGCAAACGCAACTCTTCGACTCGACTCTCTTCAACGCCGCCATCTTGATGATTCTCCTCACCTCGATCACCTCGCCGCTCCTTGTGCAACGCTTCGCTCCGGGACTTCAAACTGATTCGGCTGACGACCAGCCTTCGCCCCTCTTCGGGCGGATTCTCGTTCCCGTCAGTAATCCCAAAACGGAGGGGCAGTTGGTCGGGTTGGCGACATTGTTGGCAAAAGTCCACGATGGGAAAGTGATCGCCGTCAGCGTGGCGAAAGACCGCGGCGCGCAGGAAAATAGTTTGATGCTTCACCGCGAAATGCTCGGGCGCGTCCACGATGCGTTGCAAGATCCCGAAAGCGAGATCGAGTTGATTCCGCGTCTCGCCGCCACGCACGCGCAGGGAATCTTATACACCGCGTCCGAACAGAACGCCTCGCTCATCGTCATGGGCTGGCGCGGCAAACGGACTCTGCGCGAATCGCTCCTCGGCTCCGTCTTGGATGAGGTCGTCTGGGGATCGGATGCGCCCGTGATCGTCGGCAAACTACCGATGCCATTGAACGGAACTCAACGCGTCGCGTTCGTCTTGCCTCGCAAATCCATTCCGCACATTGCCCTGCGCCGTATGATCGAAGCGAATCTTTTAATCGCGCAGGCGCTCAATGTCCCTCTGATCATCCGCGCCGACGCGAGTTACCTGCAATCCATCGAGGCGTTGCGCGTCGCCATGGAGACAGACTATCCCGTCAGCGTTGAACCGTTGAAAGACCAACTCAAACCTGCCGCGCTCGAACAGGAAAGCGTCAGCAGTTTCATCGTCGTGCCGGGATTCGGCTCGCGCAAACGAGTTGCGGACACGCTGGGCAACCTCCCCGAACAACTCGCCGCCTCGTTTGAAGGCAATCTGGCGATTTTGCATTTTGATCGATAGGCGTTGGCGGTAATCAACTCAGACGCCCGACAAATCCGAATTACATGTCTTCGTCGTCCTCGTAAAGGTCTTCCGGTGTGATGATGTCGAGGTTGACGCGCCCTTCGTCGAACGCCGCATCGAGCGTATGCTTGATCTCTTCCTCCATGCCCATCTTCATCAGAAAGTGGATCAAATACGCGTTCACAGATGGATCGAACGTTTTTGTATTTCCGAGTATTTTTTCGAAGCCTCTGACAATTTTATATCCCATTGCGTTGTTGTCTTCAGCCAATTGATGCAGACTGTCTGCCGCCAATCCGCGTTGCTTGATTGAGGCGGAAGGATTTTCGAGGATCATCCAGAGCGACGGTTCGACTTCTCTGCCCATGTCTGCCCAGATATGCGGAAGATGATCGGAGAGCCAGTCATCCTCAAGGTCGGCGAGAGGCGCGAGCGCGGGAGCGGATTCCCATGCTTGCAGCGCGCCGAGCGCATGGATGGCATGCCAGGGCGCCCAGCTTTCCCTCTCTGCGGGCCAACCGTTCAGTAGACCGGGGTCCAGCGCCATACGCGTGAGCGCGGGAATATGTTTTCTCCAATGCGCGAAATCCGCCTCGTCTGTGAATTTGTGCGATCTGTGCAAATCAGCGCCCCATTCGAGCAGTTCGTTGATCGGCGCTGGATAAGCGGCCGGCTGGGGCGCGTTGAAATCCTCCGGGCGCGGCGGAACGGCGGGCGGCGTGATATCTTCCCAATCGCGCCAGCCGTACAAGAGCAGTTTGTCCAGCTCGTTCGTTTCACCCGGCTTGCCTGCCTCTCTGAGGGCTTTGACGTGCGATTCGTATAACTCGTCTTTCTCCCTGTTCGTATAATACCTCAACCCTGCGCCGAAACGCGCATAACGGTGGCGATAGTCCCGATAACTTTTTGCGTCGTCGGCGATGAGCGTCGACAGATTCAAAATCTCGCCGATCGTTTTTGTGGCTCGCTCCACTTCCTGCGCGCCATATTTATCCGCCAGCCGATGGACCCGGTGTTTGTCGGGCTTTTCGCCCATCGCCATGAGTTTGACGAGTTCCAACATAAGTTCTTTTCGCAGGAGGATGATCTGCTCCCGCTCTTCCGGTGATGGATACCCTGCGCGGTGTTTCAGCCATTCGATTTGCGCCGTTCCTGTTCGTTTGACTGCCTGTCGTCTGTGCTTGCTCATGACATACTCCTTTTTTGGCGATGATCGTCGGTGGACCGCAGAAATAAGTTCTCGACGCAGTCGCGCTGCGTCAAGGTAGGCGACGCGGTTTGCCGGGCAAATCGAACCGCATTCCCAGCGCGAGAGTGTCGGCTACACATACAGGTCATTAAAGTAATTGACCAAAAACACGTTACATAACTCGTCGGGTAGATTGTCCAAGACTTCATTGATGAACGCCATCTCAGTCGGGAGCTCCGCGCCGGAGAGTCCCGCGCTGGCGGCGAGTTGACCGAATGCCGCCTCGGGGTCTGGGCTTTGCAGTGTCGCGGCGATCATGCTTTTGATCATCTCTGAATCGATCGGCGGCTTGGACTTCACGATCTCAACGCATGCTTTCAAATCCTTGAGCAGCAGCTCGGCGTTATCCGCGTTCCCTTGGCTGACCGAGATGTGCAAGTTGCGGGGAATCGCGGGCGTGGAGAACTGTCCCTGCAAGTACCAGCCGCGTTTGCCCATCTCATCCGCCAGTTGATAGACGTTCAGCGAATCGGAGGCGAAGGAAAACATGCTCATGGCGGGTTTGCCCAAGACGTACAACTCGTCCATGGCGTCGATCCCGTCCATTAACTTTTTTGCGGCATCCTGAACTTTTTGAATGATCTTTTTATAACCGTCTTCGCCCAGAAAATTCAGAACCGCCCAAGCCCCCGCCATCGGTCCGCCAGACTTGGAACTCAACACGGTCGGGTTGATCAACGTGTATCCAGTCGTATCGGTGCACGCGAAGATCTGGTATTTGCGGATGGACCTGTCGCGGTACATGATGACCGAACAACCCTTGGCGGCATACCCGTATTTATGCAAATCCGTCGAAATGGACGTGACGCCATCCACCGTGAAATCAAAATCGGGAATGTCGTAGCCCAATTTCCGCATGAACGAAAGGTGCAGTCCGCCGACGCATCCATCCACGTGAAATAACAGATTGTGTTTTTTTGCGATGGCGCCGATCTCCGCGATCGGGTCGATCATCCCTTGCGAATAACTCGGCGCGGAAGCAACCAATAAGATGGTATTTTCATTGACCGCTCCTTCCATGTCGCTGGCTTGCACCGTAAGCGTTTTTGGATCAAGATCGACGACCACAGGCTTTACGCACAAATAGTGCGCGGCTTTATGGAAGGCGGCATGAGCGTTCCTTGGCACGATCATTTCAGGATGTGTGATCTGCGGCTTTTCAACCCGCGCCTTGTCGCGCGCCGATTTGACCGCCAACATGATCGATTCGGTTCCGCCGCTCGTCAGGTGACCGACCGCGTTGGCATCGCCGCGCAGCAAATTGATGACCATTCGCGCGACATCGGTTTCCAATTTCAAGATGGACGGAAACACCGACGGGTCAAGTCCGTTTTCGCTCAGGAAGGACGCGTACGCCTCTTTCGTGACTTCGCTCGGGTCTTCCCCCGCGTCGTAGACATAACACCAAACCTTCCCGCCTTTCCAATCCATGTCTCGCGCTTTGAAGGCTTGCAGTGTGGAGAGTATCTCTTGCTTCGATAATCCTGTTTGTGGGATGCGCATGTAGTTTCCTTAAGCGGATGAGTTCTTTCGGCGAATTATACTTGGCGCAACTCGCCCGCGTCGAATTAATCCCATCGCTCCGATTGTCGCAGATGAAAAAAGTGACTGTCATCTTGAAGATGACAGTCACTTCGCGCAACTCATCCGCGCCGTATCAACCCCATCGCCCCGATCATCACGACCGCGCCGCCTACCGCGACTAAAAATCCCATCACACTAAACCCCACAGGGACAGCCATCCCCAACGTGTTCATGATCCCCGCGCCGATGAACGCCCCGAGGATACCGACGACGATGTTCGCCACCGGTCCCATCCTGCGGTTCTTGCCCGTGAGAATGCTGGCAACCCATCCCGCCAATGCCCCAAAAATTAACCATGCGATGAAAGTGATCATGTGTGCCTCCACGATTTTATGAGATTGTTTTGATGTGCGAATATCCGATAATCCGTTCATCCGAAGTGACGAGCGGACAATTATGAATTCTTGCAGTGGCTACGATGATTTGATCGGCTGGGTCGCGATGAAATTCTCCGGGCAGGCGGGTCGACTCTACCGAGATTTCAGGAGAAAGTTCCAAGAATCGGATACCTGGATAATTCAAAGCCTCCTCGATCCATTTTTCAACAGGAGTGGACAGTTCTAGCCGACCAAGTTCAACCAGTTTGGCAACTTCCCAGCAGGTGATTGCGCTGATTCCGATCACATCATCTTCGTTGGCTTGGATCGCGCTAATTTGATTTTTCGTGAGCTGTTCTCCCCCGTGGACCCACCAAACCCATACGTGTGTATCCAGAACGATCATTTCATCGCTTCCCAATCGTTTACTGCCGCGCCTTGAAACGGCTCACGATAAACGACGGGTTTTCCGCGCAACGGATATTTGCGCGCAGATTTTTTTCCTTTGCGTACTACGACCTCCACCGTTTGCCCTGGTTTGAACGGCAGGTCTTTGATGGAAATGCGTCCCTTTTTTGTAATGGTAGTTTTTGTGTAATACGTGCGTTGCATGTGTGCCTCGCTTTTCACAAATTATACCTGCATATTTGATTGGCTTCCCCACGGTAACTTGCCCAAATCCACATTCCCGCCACTCAAGATTACTCCCACCTTCAACCCCGCGAGATCAACTTTCTTTTCCCACAACACAGCCACCGCCACTGCCGACGATGGCTCGATGACGATCTTCGCTCGCTCCCAGATAAATTTCATCGCCTCCACAATTCCCTGCTCGCTCACAGTGACGATTCGTTCCACGCGCGATTGAATGATCGCAAATGTTCGTTCGCTCAGCGACGTGAGCAGACCATCCGCGATTGTTTTCGGATGTTCCGACGGCAACACGTTCCCCGAGTGTAATGAGCGAAACGCATCGTCTGCCATTTCGGGTTCGCCGCCCAGCACGCGGATTCCCTTTTTGGTTTCCGTCGCCGCGATGGACGTTCCGCTCAACAATCCGCCGCCGCCGACGGGCGCGATGATGGCGTCGAGGTCGGGGATCGAATCAAGCAACTCGAGCGTGGCAGTTCCCTGTCCAGCGATGACGCGCTCGTTGTCAAACGGGTGGATGACCGCCGCGCCGGTCGCTTCCGCCACACGACGGAGAGTCGCTTCGCGCGCCTGTACAGTTGATTCGCAGTAGGAAATTTTTCCTCCATACCCAGCCACCGCGTCCTTCTTCACCTGCGGAGCGTTCTCAGGCATGACGATGTGCGCCGCGATACCGCGCATCCGCGCCGCGAGCGCCAACGCCTGCGCATGATTCCCCGACGAGTGTGTGCAGACCCCATGCTTCGCTTCCTCGTCGCTCAATGAAAAGACCGCATTGCACGCGCCGCGAAATTTAAACGCGCCCACCTTTTGAAAATTCTCGCACTTGAGAAACACCTGCGCGCCGACTCGCGCGTTGAGGCTTTCATTCGTCAACACAGGCGTGCGATGCGCGTACGGTTTGATCCGTTCCGCGGCTTGCTGAATGTGAGCGAAAGTGACGGTCATAGTTTCTTGTTCATATCCTCGTTCAAAATCAACTCGATAGATCGGCGGCTCGACCTCGCTCCGCAGGCAAAAATTTTTAACGAACAGCCGCGCGATGCCCGGTGATGTATTTTTGCTTACATGCCGCCAAGTTGAGTGAGCATGAAAGCGTTGAACTCGATGGCTCTTGGAATATCTTTCACGCGGATGTGTTCGTTCGGGGCATGCGCCCCGCTGCCATAGTACGCCGGGTTTCCCGAAGTAGAGATGCCTAGCACGCCCACATTATTTTTCATCGCGCCGAGCAAGGGCAGTGTTCCGCCAACCAGCGGCGTGATCTCCGGTTCCTGTTCGGTGAACGCCCTGCCAATTTGGATCATCCGTTGGACGAACTCGTCTTCGATTGGCGTGACCACCGGATCGCCGTCGCCCAATTTCTTGACCCGCACATCGTCGAAGCCTTGCGCTGTGAGATAAGCCCTCAACTTTTGCAGAATATCGTCCGGGCGTTGATTTGGCACGAGACGAAAATCCATCTTCGCCATGGCTTTTGCAGGCAGGACGGTTTTGATCCCCGGATCCGTGTAGCCGGTTAAGAAACCGGCGATATTCGCCGTCGGCTCAAAGACGGATATCTCCAAATCGTATCCGCTTCGGTCGCGGAGGAACGACTCGATTCCATACATGGCTTTGGTTCTGGCTTCCTGTTCAAGGTCAACGTTATCCCTGGATGCCTGTTTTTCCATCTTTGTCGGTTCGCGCGCGTCATCGTAAAAGCCGGGGATCGACACTTTGCCGTTTGCGTCTTTCAAGCTGGCAAGCGCTTTGACCAAGCGCCATGCCGCGCTCGGGAGGGCGTGCGCGCCGCCCGAATGCGCGTCTACGTTCATCTGCTCCACGCTGTATTCCACATACAACAACCCGCGGAAGCCAAGCGCGATCGCCGCCTGACCTTTCTCGTTGAAGCCGCCGCCTTCCCATAACGTGCCGTCGGCTTTGAGCAGGTCGCCATACTGGCGCGTCATCGCATCGAAGTGTACGCTGCCGATCTCCTCTTCGCCTTCGACGATCCATTTGACGTTGATGGGCAGTTCGCCGTTCACCGCAAGCAACGCGCGGATGGCGCAGATGCGTGAGATCAGTTCCGCTTTATTGTCGCAGATGCCGCGCGCGACGAGTTTGCCGTCCACTTCGGTTGTTTCAAACGGCGGGCTGTTCCAGAGTTCTAGCGGCGCTTCGGGCTGAACATCGTAATGGTTATACAGCAGGAGGGTGAAGTCGCTTTTCCCTTTGAGCGTTCCATAGACGTAATTCGGCGCACCTTCCACTTCCAATTGACGGGTTTCAAAGCCCGTGTCTTTGAGCAGTTTCTCCACCCAGTCAGGGGTTTCCTTCATCATGCGGTTCTGCGCCGCGACGCTTTCAAAGCGGCAATATTCCGCGATCAGCTTTCTAAACTCTTTCACTTGAAAATCTAATTCCTGCTGTAATTTTTTGTTCATGCCTGCCTCCATTGTGAGTTTATCTTCGTATGGTTGCTTCGCGCTCGGGACCTGTGCCGATCCACTTGACAGGAACTCCCGCCGCGTCTTCGATCATCGTCACATACGTCTGCGCGTTCGCAGGCAACTCGTCAAACGATTTCGCCTTGCTGATATCTTCGTTCCAGCCTTTGAACGTTTGATACACACATTCGACTTCGCCCAATCCGTACGCGTCCACATCGGCATATGTTACATCTTTCCCGTTTAATTTATAACCAATGCAAACTTGAATCTCATTCAACCCGCTCAACACATCCAACTTCGTGAGGCATAGTTCGATCACGCCGCTGAGTTGCGCCGCAGTGCGCACGATCTCCAAATCCAGCCAGCCGACTCGGCGCGTGCGTCCCGTCGTCGCGGCGACTTCGGCAAACTTTTTGTACACGTCCGATTCAACGTCGTGGATTTCCGTTGGCAACGGTCCTGCGCCGACGCGCGTGGTGTACGCTTTCGTCACGCCGACCACGTCGGTAATGTAGCGCGGCGGAATGCCGAGTCCAGCCGAAGCGGCGGAGGGAATCGTCGTCGAAGCCGTCACGAACGGGTACGTTCCCCAATCGGTATCCAGAAAAGTTCCCATCGCTTGTTCGAGCAAAAAATGTTTGTTCCCTTTCAAACCGTCTTGCACTAATGGAAATAACTCTTTGATGTAGGGTTTCAGTTTCAAATAAAACCCGCGATACATTTCGCGCACGTCTTCATACTTCAACGCTTCGCCGCCCAATGCGGTGATGATCTTGTTCTTCAAAGTCAATTGCATTTGCAAACGCGACTCAAACGCGTCGCTCGCAAAATCCGTCCAGCGGATTCCGTTGTAACTGACCTTATCCGCAAACACAGGACCGATGCCGCGCCGCGTGGTTCCCGTCGCGCCCGCGCCTTTTGCTTCCTCATACAGCCCGTCTAAGATTTTGTGATACGGCATGATCAAATGCGAACGCGGCGAGACCCATAGCCGTCCATCCACGCCGACGCCGGCTTTGTTCAACAAATCAATTTCTTCGATCAACACAGCGGGATCGATCACCACGCCGCCGCCGATCAACGCCGTTGTGTTGCGCGCAAAAATTCCCGAAGGCACGAGATGAATTTTGAACGTCCCGAATTCGTTGATCACCGTATGCCCCGCGTTGTTCCCGCCGTTGAATCGCGCCACATAGTCCGCGCGCTCGGCGAGATAATCAACCACCTTCCCTTTTCCCTCATCGCCCCATTGCGAACCGATCACTGCTGTTACGCTCATTATGCCTCCACTGTAGTGACGACTTCAGTCGTCCCAATATTCAGCGACTGAAGTCGCTAATACGAATTGCACTATCTGTTATTTCGATCGCCAAGCCGATATACGACTCTGGCGTTAGACTCATCAACTTCGCGCGCGTTACTTCGGGGACGTCTAACGCTTCGACCCACGATTTATAACTGTTTCTATCCATGACGCGTCCTCGCGTCTGCGATTTGAGCGACTCGTACGCGTCGCTTCGTCCCGCCGCGCGGAGGATCGTCTGCGCCCCCTCGCCGACGACTTCCCAATGCGCGTTCAACTCCGATTTGATTCTCTCCTCATCCGCCTCCACGCGACTCATGCCGCGAATAATGTTATTCCACGCGAGAAGCGTATGCCCCAGCGCTACGCCGAAAGTTCTGCGCACGGTTGAGTCGGATAGATCGCGCTGTAATCTTGAGATGGATAACTTCTGCGAGTAGTGGGTGAGGAGCGCGTTCGCCACGCCGAGATTTCCTTCCGCATTTTCAAAGTCAATCGGGTTGATCTTCTGCGGCATCGTCGAAGAGCCGACCTCGCCTTCGACGGCTTTTTGCTTGAGATACCCGTCGCTGATATATCTCCAAATGTCCTGCGCGAAGTCTATCAGGATGGAATTGGTCAATTGAATGGAATTGAAATAACGGATCCAATTGTCGTACGGCAATATCTGTGTGGTGACGAGATTCGGTTCAAGCCCAAGACTGCGGATAAAATCTTTGTTGAATGAAATCCAATCCACTTGCGGCGCGGCGGCGTGGAGCGCGTTGAAGTTGCCGACCGCGCCTGTGAGCTTCGCTTCAAATGTGTGGCTCGCAATTTCATCGCGGCATGTTTTCAAGCGTAAGTGATAAACCGCAATTTCTTTTCCCAGCGTGGTCGGCACGGCGGGCTGACCGTGAGTCCGCGCGAGGGCGGGGAGGGCGCGATATTGTTTTGCGAAGTCTCGCAGGGAGGATATGAGATTGTCTAGCGCGGGGAGCAGGACTTGATCACGCGAGTCTTTCAGCGCGAGGGCTTGCGCGATGTTGTTGATGTCTTCAGAAGTTAATCCGAAGTGGATCCATTGATGCAATTCTTGCGGCAGTTTATCTCTTAGGAAATATTCAATCGCTTTCACGTCGTGCCGCGTCGTTTTTTCGTATTCTTGAATCTTGCGCGCGTCTTCCTCTGTGAACGAGTCGAGAGAAATGTTGGGGGGTGGGCAAATACCCGCTACGGCGAGCGCAGACAAAAAGTCGAGTTCGAAGCGCGCGCGGGAGCGGAGGTATGCAAATTCGGAGAAGAAATCCCGCAGTGTGGAAGTCTCTTGTTCGTAGCGTCCATCCAATGGAGAAAGCGCGTGAAGTCTCATCGTCACGCATTATAATTCGGGCGTTTGATTTTCAGAGGAGATTGAGATGAAAATTTTGACCGATGTCGCGCTGACGTACGACGATGTTTTGCTCGTGCCGCAATATTCCGATGTGGATTCGCGGCGCGCGCTTTCCACGAAAAGTTATTTGACGAAACAGATCGAGTTGCAAACGCCGATCGTTTCCGCCAACATGGACGTGGTGACGGAGAGCGAGTTGGCGATCACGATGGCGCGCGAGGGCGGGATCGGAATCATCCATCGTTTTATGACGATTGCCGAGCAGGCGCGTCAGATCGAGCGCGTGAAGAAAGAAGAGTCGTTTGTTGTGGATGGTCCCATCACGATGAACGAGGCGAACACGGTGGGCGATGTGAAGCGCGTGGTGGAAGAAACAGGCACAGGCGGAATTTTGATTCTGGACGCGAATGAAAAATTGATCGGCATCGTCTCGCCGCGCGATCTGTTGTTTGAAGACGACGATAGCAAACCTGTCACTGCCATTATGACGCGCGAAGTTCATAGCGCGCCGCCCGATACGTCGTTGAAAGAAGCGGAACGCTTGTTGCATGAATATCGTGTCGAAAAATTGCCGCTGGTGGGTAAGGACGGTCGCGTGGCGGGGCTGGTCACGTTGAAAGATATTATGAAGCTCACGCAGTTTCCCAAAGCGACGAAAGACTCGAAGGGGCGGTTGGCTGTCGGCGCGGCGGTGGGCGTGCGCGATAAAGAAATGCACCGCGTGGAATCTGTGTTGAACGCGGGCGCGGATTGCATTGTGGTGGACATCGCGCATGGCGATTCGCACCTTGAGATCGAGATGATCAAAAGCATCCGCAAACATTTTGGCGAGGCGCAAATTATCGGCGGCAACGTGGCGACGGGCGATGGAACAAAACGACTCATTGACGCGGGCGCCGACGCGGTGAAGGTCGGCGTGGGACCCGGCTCCATTTGTATCACACGGATCGTGGCGGGCTCGGGCGTTCCGCAATTGAGCGCGGTGATCGAGTGCGCTGAAGCGGCGCGTTCGTTCGGCGTTCCGATCATTGCCGACGGCGGGATTCGCCAGCCGGGCGACGTGGTCAAGGCGATTGCGGCGGGCGCGTCGAGCGTGATGATCGGCTCCATGTTGGCGGGCACCGATGAAAGCCCGGGCATGATCCTCACTCGCAAAGGTCATCGGTATAAAGCGTCGCGCGGCATGGCGTCGCTGGAGGCGAATATCCTCCGCAACAAGCGCGAAGGCAATGACTTATCTCACGAAGAGATCGAAGAATATGTCGCCGAAGGTGTGGAAGCCGCAGTGCCGTATCGCGGCAAGGCGCGCGAAGTGTTGAATCAATTGCTTGGTGGTTTACAATCGGGCATGAGTTATAGCGGCGCGCATTCGATTGAAGAGTTGCGACAAAAAGCGATCTTTGTGCGGATGACCGGCGCGGGCTTGAAAGAGTCGGGTCCGCATGATGTGGAAGTGATTGGATGAGTTTCAAGTGTCAAGTTCCAGGTTTCAAGTTTCAAGTTTCAAGTTTCGAGAGGCTTGTTCATGTGATAAATCTTTGCTACGGATTGACACGGATTTCACGAATTTTTTAAACCAATCAGTGTCAATCGGTGTAATCGGTGGCTGAGGTTTTCTCGATACGATGGTAGACCTGATAAATATTTTTTGTGGAGTAAAGATGACAAATCAAACTACAAGCAACTGGCTCGAAAAAGATAAAAAGCAATTGCATCCTGTCTATCATCCGAAATCGCACGCCAACGCGCTCGTCGTTGAACGCGGCGAGGGCGTGTGGCTGTACACCGCCGACGGAAAAAAGATCCTCGACGGCATGGCGGGCTTGTGGAACGTCAACGCGGGATATGGACGCGAAGAACTCGCCAAAGCCGCGTATGACCAGATGAAGGATTTAGCGTTCACCTCCAACTTTGCAGGCATGACGAATCTTCCCTCCATTCGGCTTGCCGACAAGTTGGCGGGCTTTGCCTACCCCGGGCTGAACACAACCTTCTTCACCTCCGGCGGATCGGAATCAAACGACTCGGCGTTCAAGACCGCGCGTTATTATTGGAAGCGCAAAGGCAAGCCGACGAAGTACAAAGTCATCGCGCGAAAAGGTTCGTACCACGGCGTAACGCTTGCCACGACATTTGCGACCGGGCTTGAAAAATATCAAACGATGTTCGGTCCCGCCGTGGAGGGATTCATTCACATCCCCGCGCCGAATCCGTATCGCTATGAAGGGGAGATGAAAGCGGGCGAGACAATCGGTCAAGCCGCCGCGCGAGCGCTCGAAGAGGCGATCTTGCGTGAAGGCGCAGACACGGTCGCCGCGTTCATCGCTGAACCGGTCATGGGAGTCGGCGGCGTCATCATCCCGCCTGACGATTATTTTCCGCTCGTCCGCGCGATCTGCGATACATATGAAGTCCTGTTTATTGCCGATGAAGTCATCACAGGGTTTGGGAGAACGGGGGAGTGGTTCGCGCTCAAGCATTGGAACGTGAAGCCAGATATTCTCTCGTTCGCCAAAGCCATCACCAGCGGATACGCCCAACTCGGCGGCATCCAAATCTCAGACGAGATCCGCGAGACGATGGAGTCTGCGGCGGAGAGCGAAACTTGGATGCACGGCTACACTTATTCAGGTCATGCCATGGCGTGCGCGGTCGGCTTGAAGAATCTCGAGATCATGGAAGCAGAAAATTATCCTGCGCGCGCGAAGGAACTCGGCAAACGCCTGCTTGACGGGTTGAACTCGCTCAAAGAATTCGGCTTCGTCGGCGATGTGCGCGGATTGGGTCTCCTCTGCGCGGTGGAAATTGTCTCGGATAAAAACGCCAAAACCGCCGACCCCGCACAAGCGATGAAAATCTTCAAAGCCGCGCAAGAACGCGGGTTGAGGACACGTCCCGTTGGCAATTCGCTCGCCTTCGCGCCTCCGCTGGCTATCAATGAAGAGGAAGTGGATGAGATCGTGAAGAGGTTGGGTGCGGCGATGGATTCGGTGGGGTAGGTTATGAGTTACGAGATACAAGTTACGGGTTACAACGTGTTTACCTGTGCACTCAGCCGATCGCCAATCGTAAATCGCAAATCGCCAATCGTAAATCGCCAATCGTAAATCGTAAACCGCCATGTCCATCTACCTCCACGACATTCCTCTCCCTCAAGCGCAAGCGCGATTCCAGCAAGCCCTTGAAGAGGCGAATCTCTGGCGCGTGTTGAGCGTGGAAGTCATACCGCTGGATGAGAATGCGCTGGGTCGCGTCACTGCCGAGCCGATTTGGGCGAAAATGTCATCGCCGCATTACCACGCCTCCGCCATGGATGGCTTCGCGCTTCGGGCGGTTTACACGAACGGCGCGTTACCGTCGAAGCCGATCACGCTTCACCTCGGACCCGAAGCGGAGTACGTGGACACGGGCGACCCTCTGCCACAGTGGGCAGACGCGGTCATCCCCATCGAAAACGTCGAATCGCTGGACGAGCATGGAAACATCACAAAAGATATCCGCGATCCCGCCTCGATTCGAATTCGCGCTTCCGTCGCGCCGTGGAGTCACGTGCGCCCGCTGGGGGAGGACATTGTCGCGACGCAGTTGGTGCTGCCCGCCGGGCGCGTCCTTCGCCCGGTAGATTTGGGCGCGATCGCCGCGGCCGGGCATCAAGAGGTCAAAGCGGCGCGCAAGCCAAAGGTGGCGATCATCCCCACCGGCACCGAACTCGTCCCCATCGGCAGTCAACTCAAAGCGGGCGATATTCTCGAATACAACTCGCTGGTCATCGCCGCGCAGGTTCGCTCCATGGGCGGCGAGGCGACGCGCTACCCCATCGTCCGGGACGATTTTGAGTTGATTTGCGAGCGGGTTCTCGAAGCCGCGCAATCCCACGATTTGATTTTATTGAACGCGGGTTCCTCCGCCGGTGCGGAGGATTTTTCGGCGAAGGTAGTTGAAAAACTGGGGACGCTCCTTGTTCACGGAGTCGCCGTCCGCCCCGGTCACCCCGTCATCCTCGGTCTCCTCAATCGCCAATCCCTAATCGAAAATCGTAAATCGCAAATCGTAAATCGCCAATCGCCAATCGTACATCGTAAATCGCAAATCGAAAATCATGAATCGCCCAATCCGGAGCCTGAAACCTGGAACTTGAAACCGATCATCGGCGTCCCCGGCTATCCCGTCTCTGCCGCGCTCACGGTCGATATTTTCGTCGAACCCATCCTTGCAAAATGGCTGGGGCGTAGACAAAAAGAATTGCCTGTCGAAACCGCCGCGCTGACGCGAAAACTCGTCTCGCCGGCGGGCGACGATGATTTTGTGCGTGTCGTGGTCGGTGAAGTGGGCGGGAAACTGCTTGCCGCGCCGTTGTCGCGCGGGGCGGGCGTCATCACCTCGCTGGTTCAAGCGGATGGTCTAGCCCTCGTCCCAAGCGGCGCGCAGGGCATCGAAGCGGGTGAAAAAATCCAGGTGCGTTTATATCGCAGTAAAGCCGAAATCGAAAAGACGATTTTCTGCATCGGCTCGCACGACCTCACCCTCGATTTGCTCGCGCAGTTCTTATCCGAACATGATCGCAGGCTGGTGTCTGCCAATGTCGGCTCACAAGGCGGATTGATCGCATTGCGGCGGGGAGAAGCGCATCTCGCAGGCTCGCATTTGCTCGATCCTCAAACGGGCGAATATAACATTTCGTCTATTCGTCGCTACATGCCCGGTAGGCCGGTCAAAGTGATCGCATTGGTGGGGCGCGAGCAGGGCTTGATCGTGAAAAAGGGAAACCCCAAAGGGATTACAGATCTGAGAAGCCTGACCAGTTCGCAAGTCAGGTTTATGAATCGCCAACGCGGCGCCGGCACGCGCGTCCTGTTGGACTATCATTTGAATTCAATGACAATCCCGTCCGAGTCCATTGTTGGCTACCATCAGGAAGAGTATACTCATCTTGCTGTTGCGGCTTCTGTGGCATCGGGTCGCGCCGACTGCGGGCTTGGTATCGCCGCCGCCGCCCAAGCGCTGGATTTGGATTTTATTCCGCTGTTTCAAGAACGCTACGATTTGGTGATCCCGAAAGAATACGCCGAAGACGAACTGCTCGCGCCTCTCTTCAGACTTTTGGCTGATTCGCCTTTTCGTGAAGCCGTTTCGCAACTGACAGGATACGACGTGTCTGTGATGGGCAAAATTATTTTGGAGGATGAATGACCGAAGCGCTTGTTGTGGATGATAATCGTCAGACGGCTGATGCCTTGCATCAGATGTTGGATGTGTTGGGTGTGAAGGCGCGCGTGGCGTACGGCTCCAGCGCGGCGATTTCGATTTTGGGAAGCGGCTTCACCCCAAACTTGATCTGTCTTGACGTGAACATGCCCGGCATCGATGGCGTGGAGATTCTCCTCTATTTGCGGCGCGAGCCTCGCCTGATCTCTGTGCCGGTCATTGTGATCACGTCTGATGATCAGCCGGAAACGCGGCGCAAGGTGATGAGCGCCGGCGCTACCGAGTTGCTCATCAAGCCCGCCACCATCGATGCGCTGGAGAGCGCGTTGAAAAAAGCGAAGATGTTGTAGAACACGCCTCGCTTGATTATGTCGGTACGCGCCTAGCGTCGCGACGAAGTTCAAACCCATCGCCGCTGTCAAGCGCAAAGCAAGGTTTGCGATCCTCGGCGATCGTTTTTTTGTCTAATTGTTGGCTCAACGTGTATAATGGGGAAAATTTTTGGACGCCAACCCCAATGCCAATTTCTGCTGGAATCTCCGCCCCCGATTTTGAATTGCATGACGATACGAATATCGCAAGAAAACTGTCCGAGTATCGCGGCAGGAATGTGGTCTTATATTTTTATCCCGCCGATGATACGCCGGGGTGCACAAAGGAAGCCTGCAATTTCCGCGATGATTATTCCGCGTATGAACAAGCGGGCATTGTAATTCTTGGCGTCAGCCCGGATACGGTCGAATCGCATGTGAAGTTCAAGAAAAAATTTATGCTCCCATTCCCGTTATTGGCTGACGAGGGACATCGGGTTTGCGATCTCTATCAAGTTTGGGGACCGAAGAAATTTTTAGGCAAGTCTTATGAGGGCGTATTGAGGACAACTTTTTTGATCGACGGCAACGGAATGATCGTGAAAGTGTTTGAGCAAGTGCGCCCGGCGCAACACAGCGCGGAGGTTCTTGCGGCGTTGGCAGAGGCGCCCTAGGCTGAATCAGCCGTCCCTGCGGAGGAAGCGCGGGGTTTCCTCCTTGTGAAAATTGTGACAATCTGCGAATTATGATAAACTTAGGCGGCTTCTGATCGAGGGTCTCCCTCATCAGATTTTTGTTTCAGGAGAAGAGTATGCGACATTTCATCGTTGTGGGAATATCAACCATTCTGGCGTCGGTCCTTTTGTACATGGGGCTGAGCGCGGCGCACTTGATGCCTGTGGCGGCAAGCGCGCAGGCGGTTCCGATCGATTGGATGTGGAACCTGATCTTGATCGTGATGTCATTTTTCTTTTCGCTCATTGTGGTGCCAATGGGGTACAGCCTGATCGTGTTCCGCCGCCGGCGCGGTGAAACCGGGGAAGGCGCTCACTTTGAGGGGAATACCACGCTTGAGTTGTTTTGGACGGCGATCCCTTTGTTGATCGTGGTTTCTTTTTCGGTGCTTGGCGCGCGCAATTTAGCCCAAACATTGGCGCGAAACCCGCAGGCTCCTGTTATTAAAGTAACAGGTTTGCAATGGTCGTGGAGGTTTGAGTACCCTGCCGATCCTGCGACCGGTTTGGTTGTGGTTTCCGATCAGTTGCACATACCGGTCGGGGAGCAGGTGTTGTTGCGAATGACCTCCTCGGATGTGATTCATTCCTTCTGGGTTCCTGAATTCCGCGTCAAGCAAGACCTGGTGCCGGGGCGGTTTACGGAATTGACCATCACTCCCACTGAAGTGGGGAGTTACAAGGTGCGTTGCGCCGAGTTGTGCGGCACAAAGCACTATTCCATGGAAAACCCGGTCATTATTCAATCGCAAGCAGAGTATGATGCTTGGTTGGCGGGTGAATTGGAAAAAGCGAAACTCGCCGCCTCTTCGCCGGAGGGATTCGGGCAGTTGCTCGTTCAGCAAAACGGTTGCACGGCTTGCCACTCGCTTACCGGGGGAACGTTGGTTGGTCCCACCTGGTTTGGGTTATACGGCTCGCAAGTTGAACTCTCAAACGGCGCCACCGTAACCGCCGACGACGCCTTCATTACCGAGTCGATCAGCAACCCGCAGGCAAAGATCGTCAAGGGCTTTGAAACGGTTCAGATGGTTCAATACACATTTACTCCCGACGAACTCTCGGCAATCGTCGCATATATCAAAACGATCAAGTAGGCGGTGGAGGTTTCATGAAAAATAACACTTTAGGAAGGGCTTTCCTTCTTCTTGTCATTGCCGGCGCGATCGGATACGGCATCGGTCTTGGCATTGATGCTGCGATCCGTGGCGAGCTGAAATTCTCGGCTTCTGTTCCTTCCGCATTCGCGTTGTTGTTTGGGTTTACGGCGTTCTTCTTTGGTTTGTACGGTTATCGCGGCATCACGCGCGGATTGGTCTTTCAAGTTGTCGGCACGGTGATCGGCGCGGCGCTTGTGACCGGTATCCGCGCGTTGATGGGACTGGAAAGCATTGGCGCATTTCTGTTCACCGAACCGGCGTGGGTGTTTGGAGCGTTGGTGGGCGTGGTCTCTTTCTTCTTCGGCGTCGGCGTGATGACCGATTGGGTGAAGTGGGCGCGGGGGATCGACACGCCCGACCACCATGAAGACGAGCCGGGCTGGCAAAAATACTTTGGCGTATCGCTGGATCACAAAGTCATTGGCATTCAATATACCGTCACAGCGTTGTTCCTCCTCGCGGTTGGCGGTACTTTTGCGCTAATCTTCCGCTCGGAACTTGCCGCATCGGGCTTGGATTTCCTCACCCTTGAACTCGATGTCTTCAATCAGAACGGTCCTCAGATCTACAACACGCTCATGTCGCTTCACGGCATGATCATGATCGTCTCGATCCTGCTCGGTATCTCGGGCATTATGAATTATGTCGTTCCGCTTTTGGTGGGCGCGCACGATATGGCATTCCCGCGCATGAACGCCTTCGCGTACTGGGTGGCTGTGCCGGCTTCTGTTTTATTGTTGCTTGCGTTGATCCTCGGCGGTTTTGACACCGGCTGGACTGGTTATCCTCCGCTTTCCTCGCGCGCCCCGCTTGGCGTGCAAATGTTCTTTCTGGGCGTGTTCACAGCCGGTTGGTCGTCCATCCTCGGCGCGTTGAACGTGATCGCCACGGTCGTCCGTATGCGCGCGAAAGGCATGACCGCCATGCGGATGCCGATCCTCGTTTGGGCATCCGTCGCCACCTCCATCATCGCCCTGACCGCCACGCAGTTAATCGGTCTTTCCTTCCAATTGGTGATGTTCCAGCGCCTGTTTGGGATGGGATTCTTCGACCCCGGCAAAGGCGGCAACCCGGTTCTCTTCCAACATTTATTCTGGTTCTACTCCCACCCGGCGGTGTACGTTTTCGTTCTCCCCGGCTTGGGCGTGATCTCTGAACTCCTGCCGGTCTTCGTCCGCAAGCCGTTATTCGGGTATCGCTGGGTTGCGATGTCCTCGTTGGGCATTGCGCTGGTCGGTTTTGTGGTGTGGGCGCATCACATGTTCACCTCCGGTATGAACGAATACCTGCGCGTGCCGTTCATGTACAGCACCATGCTGGTGGCTGTTCCCACGGGCGTGAAGTTCTTCTCGTGGGTGGCAACCATGTGGGGCGGAAAGATCGAGACGCCAACCCCGATGCTGTTCGTCCTCGGGTCTATTGTTGTATTTTTGCTGGGCGGCGTCACGGGTCCTCCAAACGCGATGGTCGCGCTCGACCTCCACTTGCATGACACCTACTGGGTCGTTGGACACTTCCACGACACGATCTTCGGCGGATTCGTCTTCCCGTTCTTTGCCGCCATTTATTATTGGTTCCCCAAAGCGACCGGCAGAAAAATGAACGAGTTCTGGGGCAAAGTGCACTTCTGGTTGATGACCCCCTCGTTCTTTGCGCTGACGCTCGGCATGATGTTCATCGGTCTGCGCGGCATGCGCCGCCGTATCGTGGATTACGATCCGGCCCTCGGGTTCGATGGCGCGCAATTGTTCCTGACCGTTTGCGCCTTCCTCATCGCCATCTCGATCTTGATCTTCTTCATCAATTTCTTCCGAAGCATCAAGCATGGCGAGCCGGCCACAGGAAATGCGTGGAATTCTCGCTCGCCCGAATGGCAGGTTCCCTCGCCGATGCCGGCTCACAATTATGAAGTTCCATTCGAAGTGGTTGGCGAACCGTATGATTACGGCTTGCCCGGTTCGAAATTTGTTGAATTCGCGGCGAAGTCAGCCGGGAAACATTAACTCAAAGGGCAGGTAGCCGTTCATGTCGAACAAACAACAACATCCTAATTTACTGTCGCAGGGCGTGTTTATTTTCGTGTACCTTGCGGTGTTGACCGCGCTGGAATTCTTTGTCGCGATCACCTTCAACTCGGTCGTTATTCTTGTGGCGGTGGCGATTGTCAAAGCCGCCTTGGTGCTCTGGTATTACATGCACGTAAACAAGCTGAGTGAAAGCGACGAGAGCAACCACGAATCGTACGCCTACAAGAGCGGGACCAACCGCCTGGGCTTGTGGCTCTTTCTCGTCTCCGACTCGTTCGTGTTCGGCGGGTTGATGGTGATGCGCCTCAGCCTGCTGGGCATGACCCGCCCAGACCTCAGCCAAACCCTCGGGTTCTTTGTGACTGCGGTGCTTCTCATCTCCTCGTTCTTTATGAACCGCGGCGAAGTTGAACTGCACAACGGCAACCGCCAGGGATTTTTACGAAACATCATGGTCACCTTTGTGCTGGGCTTGTTCTTCCTGCTGGGCGTGATCCTGGTGGAGTGGCACACTGTGCCTGCCATTGCCGAACCAATCCTTCACTTATTCGGCGAGCCGGAAGGGAAAACGTTATTGAAAGCCTCGTCGGGTCCCGCAGGAGCGGCGTTCTTCATGATGACGGGAATGCATGCCTTTCACGTGTTGACCGGCTTGATCCTCCTCTTGATCATTTGGATCAACGGCAAAAGAGGCTTGTACGATGAGAAGCAGTACCCGGTCGAAGCCGCCGCGGTGTACTGGCACTTCATCGACGTGGTGTGGATTTTCTTCTACCCGGCGCTGTATCTGATCGGGACAGCGGTCTAACGCAAACCAAGACGGCTTTCGGCGCGACACAATATGAACGCGGGGCGACCAGCACAAGGGTCGCCCCGTTTTTTGATGAAAGGTCAATTCATGGATCGAAAAATTCTATTGGCGGGAATCGGCGCGTTAGTCCTGCTCATCACGATCATCACAGCCGTGATGATCTTTGGCAAACCAGATCAATTTCGCGGCGCGTATTATGTCGAACCGTACCCGCTGGCTGGCGAGATCGAATTAGCGCGCGCCGATGGCTCTGTGTTCAAGTTAAGCGAACAGCGCGGCGGTGTTGTATTGCTCTTCTTTGGCTACACCTCCTGCCCGGATGTATGCCCAACCACGCTCGCGGATATGAAACTCGCCATCGAGGCGTTAAAACCCACAGAAGCGCAACAGATCAAGGTGGTGTTCGTTACCGTCGACCCGGAACGTGACACGCCCCAGCGCGTGCAGGAATATGTGGATCATTTCAGCGCGTCGTTCATTGGCTTGAGCGGCGACGAGTCTGAGCTGGCAACCGTTTGGAGCGATTATGGTATTTTCCGCGAAGTCATGGACAGCGAATCGGCCACCGGGTATCTCGTCAACCATACGGCGCGCATCTTGCTCATCGACCGCAACGGCAACCTGCGCCTCTCTTTTCCGTACGACGCGCCGGTGGAGGATATCATCCACGATTTGAAACTGGTCTTGAAAGAATAGCATGACCAGCAAAAAAATTTACATCAAACGGATCGGCATCTCCTTGTTCCTGGGCTTGCTGATCGGGGTAGCCTTAACCGAAACGCCCATCTTTTTACTCGGTCAGGCAACTCGCGCGCCGCAAGAGATCGTTTTGACCATACCCAACGGAACGTCGGAGCAAGTGGCGCGCGGCGAACAGCCTCCATCCATTCCGACAAACATGATGTTTGTTGTGGGCGATACGCTGATCGTCAACAACGAAGATGTGGTCGACCATAAATTGGGTCCGCTGTGGATTCCCGCAAAGGCTTCTGCCCGTTTATCTTTCAACCAAAAGGAAAGCCTCACGTACGAATGCACGTTTCAATCGGGGAATTACTTTGGGCTTGAAGTGCGCGACGCGCTGACGCCGTATACGCACCTCGTTGGAATTCTCGGCACGGGTCTGCCGCTTGCCGTGCTGATCGCGTTGTATAGCCTTGTGATGCCGGTGAAAAAAGACCATGCTCCTGCGTAGAATGTTCAGCCGCGCGTGGCGGCTGACAACCCTCCTTGTCTTCGCCGGAACGCTGGTTTTGATTCGCCTCGGCATCTGGCAACTGGATCGACTGGAAACGCGGCGCGCGGACAATGCGCATTACCTTGAAATGCGATCCAACGACCGCATCGATCTCAATGTTGAAATCCCCGAAGCCCTGGGCGAGATGAAAGACCGCGCCGCGACCGTGACAGGAAATTATGATTTCGAAAACCAGGTCGCCATGCGGAATCAGGAACGCCTTGGGCAATACGGATATCACCTCTTCACCCCGCTTCGATTCGACGGGATGGCTGTTCTGGTCGACCGCGGCTGGATTCCCGCCGACGGGAACGACACGCCCGATGACTGGCGCAAGTACGACGAGACCGGCCCGGTTGTTGTAGAGGGGTGGATTCAGCCGGGGCATGGCAAACCAGCCTTCGGTGGAATCCCCGACGCGCTTCCTCAGGATGGTTCCCCGCTCGAATTTTGGATCAACCCCGACGTGGCGAACATCGCCCGTCAGTTGCCGTACCCGATCCTGCCGGTCTACCTCCAACTTGCGGCTGTTGCGAATGATACAACGCCGCCGATCGCGCCTGCGCAAGCCGAAAAGGATTTGACAGAAGGTTCGCATTTTGGGTATGCTATGCAGTGGTTCACCTTCGCCGCCTTGTTATTCTTTGGCTACCCTTATTTTATAAAGAAACAGGATTCACTTTCCGCATGAAATTCACACTTCGCTCTTCTTTTGCACGCTATGTTGTGACGCTTTTCGTTTCCGTGATTGCCCTCACGGTGGCTGGGCGCATTGTCACCCTTTCAGACGCCGCGCAGTTTTGCGCGGGCTGGCCCCTGTGCATTCCCTCCGCGCCGGTGGGTTGGTTGAAACTTGCTCATCTTTCGCTGGTCGGTATCGCGTCGGTCTTGATGGCGCTTGTGTTTCGCAAGGCGTGGCGGGAACAGCGCTCACATCGCTTGATCCTTCCGTTGACAACGATTTTAGGCGTGATGTTCTTTGGGCAGGCTCTGGTTGGCGCGGCTTTGATCTCGCAATCGGAAGCGCGGCATTTGTTCGTCTTGCATACGTTGACAACGATCGCGTTGTGGATTTCGTTGATCTTGCTGGTGTATGCGTCCGGCGTCAGCCACGAAGCAGAATCGGTTCCCCCGAGGACCGGTAAACTTCAGCGCGCCAAGGACCTGTTCGCGTTGACGAAACCGTTGATCGTGGGCTTGCTTTTGATCACAACGTACGGCGGATTGGTGATCGGCATGAAGGCAATCCCGTCCTTTTCGCTGACCGTCTGGACGTTGCTCGGCGGGGCGCTCGCGGCGGGCGGTTCGGGCGCGCTGAATCAATACATCGACCGCGAGTTGGACAGGCGTATGCAACGCACTGCAAAACGTCCGATGGCAGACGGGCGGTTAACCGACGCGGAGGGGCTCGCGTTTGGGCTGGGCATGTCGCTGATCAGTTATTACATTCTCGCCTGTTTTGTCAACGACCTTGCCGCGTTGCTTTCGCTGGCGGGAATTGCGTATTACGTGATCCTGTATAGCATGTGGTTGAAAAAAGCGACGGTGCAAAATATCGTCATCGGCGGAGGGGCGGGGGCGATCCCTCCGATGGTGGGCTATGCCGCCGCCACCGGTCACCTCGATTGGACGGCGTGGATCCTCTTCGCCATTATCTTCATGTGGACGCCTCCGCATTTTTGGGCGCTCGCCATCGTCCGCATGAAGGATTACGAACATGCGGGCGTTCCGATGATGCCAGTTGTGCGCGGCGAGATGGAGACGCGCAGGCAGATCTTCGTGTACACCATCGAGTTGGTGATCGTCACGTTGTTGTTACCCATCCTCAACCTGGCTGGCTCTTTCTATCTGGTCTCGTCGCTTGTGTTGGGCGGTGCGTTGTTGTATGCCGCATGGAAGGTTTGGAGAACAGGCGGCAATAAAGTTGCCTGGCGTATGTACAAGTGGTCGAGTAGCTATCTTGTTTTCATCTTTATCGCCATTATGATCGATTCGGTGTTATGAAGCAAAAGAAGCCGATCACGCGCGAGGAATGGGGGACGCTGATTCTGATTCTGGCGTGCGCGATCGGCGCTTACATGCGCTTCAACCCGACTCTGCTAGCAGGGTTCGCCATCAACGACGGCGGCATGTTCGCCGCGATGGTAGACGACTTGCGAGCGAATCGTTTCGTTCTTGCCGCATTCACAACGTATAACCATCTGAATATCCCGTATGCGTATCCGCCGTTGGGGTTTTATTTCGGCGCAATTACCTCGCTGGTCTTTGGGCTGGATTCAACGCAAGTGGTCCGCTGGCTTCCCGCTTTCTTTGCGACTCTTTCGATCCCCGCATTTTATTTTCTTGCCTTGCAATTGCTCAAAAATAAATTCCACGCGGCGGTCTCGACCTTCTTCTTCGCCTTGATGCCGCGAGCGCTGTCGTGGTTCGTGATGGGCGGCGGGCTGACGCGCAGTCCCGGTCAATTTTTTATGCTGCTCACACTGGCGGTGGTGATTCGCCTTTACGAACAGAATCGCCGCTCCGATATTTTTCTCGCGGGCATCTTCGGCGGGCTGGCGGTGATGAGTCACCCGGAAGCGGCGGTGCATACGTTGGTCTCTGCCGTCTTTTTGTGGCTCATGCTTTCACGAACGCGCAAAGCGTTTATTCAGTCGATACTTGTTGGGTTGGTTGTGGCGGTCGTGTCCGCGCCGTGGTGGGCGTCGGTCATTTCGTATCATGGAGTCGCTCCGTTGTTGAGCGGCGCGGCGACTGGCTCGAAATTTGCGGCGGTGTTCAATTTGCTCTTCTTCGTCTTTACGGAGGAACCCTATGCGACGGTGATCGCCGTCCTCGGCTTGATCGGGATCGCCCACCGCCTCATCCGACGGGACTACCTGCTTCCGTTGTGGATGGCGATTCCCTTCTTCATCGAAGGGCGGAGCGCGGCGGGTCCTGCGGCGATTCCGCTGGCGATGCTTGCCGCGCTGGGGCTTGTGGAAGTCATCCTACCGGCGATCCAGCCTGTCCCGTCGAAAGAAACGGAAGTTTCCTCCACAGAGCGGAATGTTTTTATTTATCTCATCCTGTATCTGATATTTTCCACCGCGCAATTCGGCTTGCAGTTATCCACTGCAACCCTGTATCCACCGGACGAAGAGGCGATGCGTTGGGCGCGAGAGAACACGCCCGACGATTCGCGCTTCCTCGTGTTGACCGGCACAACGTCAGCCTCGTGCGATTCGGTGATGGAATGGTTCCCCGCCATCAGCGGGAGGAAAAGTTTGTTCACCGTGCAAGGCACCGAATGGACGAAGGGCGCGGGATTCAACGATTACGTGCGTTCGACGTATGCGGTGCAGGAGTGTTTGGCGAACAGCGACATGGCTTGCCTTGACGAACTTGTTGACCGCGCGGACTATGATTACCTCTATGTTTCGAAAATTTTGCGCGTGAACAATTGCGGTCCGCTTGCGCCGCAGAGAGTGTTTCCGTATTTTGTGGAGAGTCTCAAATTGGATTCGGGGTTTGATGTGGTGTACGAATCAGATGGCGTTCTGATCTCGCGGCGGAAATAACTACTTCCGCTGAATGATGACGGCTACGGGGTCTTCATACAAAACTGTCCAGCCAATCTCTTGCTCCAATTGATTCGCCAATGGCGCGTTTGAGGGAATGATCGCCCATGTGATTTGATACTGATTCAGCAGGTCACGCCAATTATTTTTCGCATACATCATCGTTTCATAATCGCGCATCAACGGCTCGCCATAGAAGTCGCTTTGACTGTCCACAAAAACAAGATTGCGGGGCCACAAACGATAAAGCAGGTAGCCACCCCAGTTGAACTCGTTGAACATGTTGCCCTCGATTGGATTCTCCTTTAGCCAATCTACTGCCTGGACGGGAAATACCTGCGGGTTGAACTGATAAACTTGCCTGCCTTTTGCGTGGCTGTAGGCAAAAAATCCAACAGAAAGAATGATCAAAATTGCTGGAAGCAGAAATGATCGGCTAGGCGTGGCGAGGTTTACAAAGCGTTCATCGAATCGTTTCCACGCGGGGAATTGATTCGCTTTCGTAGCGATCCATTCCGCCAGAATCGGCGCGCAGACAATTGCAAACAACGGGATATTTCTCGTCATCATCAATGCCAAGACGGCAAACCCGCCGAGCAGGAAAACATGCGCCGCTGAAATGCTCTGCCAATTGGCTAGTGAAAAGAACACAGTGAGCAAAAGCAGAATAACGAAGGGCGCAACGGACGGGTCCGATAAATTCGGCGGCATCGTCTCGACAGTGCGGGTGAGGATGAACGAACTGCGGTTGTTGAGAACCGCCTCCCAGTTATGCCAAAGATCGGGGGTGAGGATCGAAGCGGGGAGGGAATAAATGCCCGCAAGGAAAAGTTTTTTGCCTGATTCCATGCTTGCTCGATTCCGCCATTTGTCCCATAGCCAGCCTGCGAAGTACGCGGCGAACGCGAGAAAGCCGAAGATAAATCCGCCGTGCAAGTTTGCCCAAAACAGCATGATGAGGGGGAAAAAGTAAATTCTTATTTGCTTGCCAGTTCGGAGTTTTTCAAGGTTGTGAATCCAAATGGCAAGCAATAAAAAGGTGATGACGTGTGGACGCGGAAGCCAATGAATACTCGTCGCGCCAGTCGCAATCAAAACAACGAGAAACGAGATCAACACCGATTGACTTCGATTGAAGCAATGTCGGTACAGAAGAAGGATGACCGCGCTGAGGAGGATTGCCGTGAGCAGGATCACGCCGTCTAGTCCCAGCCATTGATTTGCGATCTCAAAGATAACTTGCGAGAGCCACTCGTACGGCGGACGGGATTCGCCGGTCAGGGTGTGCGAAAAAAGATCATGGGTTGGGATGACGCGCTGTTCGAGGATGTGCTTGCCAAGTATCAAATGCCGCCCCAGGTCGCTGTCTATGCTGAGCATTTGCCCGCCGGAGATTAAAGAGAGCATTAAGATAGCCGCGAAGAATATGGTGGGTATCTGAATGAGTCTGGGGTGGCGCATGGCGTGTGGCTGTCGATTGCATTCATTGGGCAGGACTTACGCAGTTGCCGGGCAGTTGTACTGCCGCCGCCGCAGTGCAACTACGGAGCAACAGGTTCCACTGCGTAAATCCTATTGGGTTACAGGTATAACAACTTCGATCATTTGGTTTTCTTGCAGAATGCTTTACCTGGGTATTTTGTATAAAATATACCCTGTTGCTTCTGATGCGAATGGATCTGAAAGCAGCGCCATGGTTGCCTGGAACTCCGCCTTTTGGTCCGGCGTATTTTGAAAGACATACTCCACGCCTTGCGCGTTCAACAGAACATGAGTATATCCATCCCGTTGCCATGCCTTAAGTATGGCTTGTGGATTCTTGTGGAGAAACAGATCATGGCTGAAATTATCCAGAATAGGGTCGGGCTGAACCTTGCGCGTCATCCCGTAACTGCGGGGTTCGAAGAGAAAATAAACGCTGGCGTCTTCCGGCAAGCGGGAGATCATTTCTAACGCAGAGGCGTAACCCGGTTGATATTTTTCGAGATACGACTCGCGTGTGACGATCCCTGTTGCGAGCGCGAATGGGTTCCTGGCGATCACGCTCAATCCCATGTTGATGAGATTGAGCGCCATGCTTGCGATCAAAAGCCCGGAAATGATGAATGAAGCCTGAAATTTATTTGAGTCGAATTCCCTTATCGCGGTCACTCCGATTGCCGCCGGTATGGCGAAGGGGATCATGGCGGGCATCAGTAAACGAGCCTGCCACAACCCCCGCGATGAAATATATCCATAGATCCAAAAGGCGGCGCTTGTGGCTATAAATATTCCGATAGCCGTCAGCGCGTTCCGTTTTATTGCGTCATACGCTTTGATACGGCGCATTGCCAGTAACGCCAGGGGTAGCGCGGTTAACAACAGCGGACCGATATCCGCGTCAATCGAGTTGGCGTCCTGATATCCAAGCGTGACGGTGATCGGAAGTAACAAGATCGCTTCCCAATCCCAGCCGATGCCTGTTCCCGCTCCTGAAAATGCCTGCGCCCTGAACGAGTCCCAATACCTGCCGCCGAATACAAACGGGTAAAACGGATTGCCCATCCAATACCAGTTACGGAGATACCAGACCGACCCTGTGACAAGACTGAATAGACTGAACTGCGCGACTGCGCGAATCCATTCGCGCGGCGATTGAAACGTCCACGCTGTGATGATAAGCGCGGCGCTAATGGGCATGACGACGCTCGTGTATTTGACGCCCATTGCCATACCTGCCGCTATGGCGCTTATCTTCCACCATCTTTTATCATCCGTTTCTATTCCCGCCCATAGGCAATAAAGCATCGCAACCCCGTAGAATGAAAGCGCCAGGTCGGTGTATGCCCACGTGGCAAGCAACAACATAGATGGCATGGAGAAGATCAATAATACAGCCCATGCGGCGGCGATGTCCCCGAAGAGTTGCCTTGTCCAATGCCAAATCAACAACGTCAGGAGAAACGCCCATAGGAAATGGGCTTGCTGTGAGACAAGTTCGGATCCCATGCCTACTCCCCAGAAATATACGCCTTCGACGATACCTGGAAACCAGTAATGGGGAATGTTGTATGGTTGTAAGCCTCCATCCGCAAGCCATAGTTGAGGGATTCTCAAATGGTAGAGAAGCGCGTCGAAGGCGTCAACAGGTGGAAGGTAGGTGCGAAGCGCTGTGAGGGCGAAGGCGATGGAGGCAAACCATACCATCCAAACAGGGATTTGTGTCGCGGATTCTTTGATCTCCCGGCGGAGAGTTCGAATTTGATTTAGAGTTTCTGTTACCTCGCCGCGCCGATAGAAATAAACCAGGATCAAAACTTGCGCTCCCAGCAATATTCCTGTGTGCGTTGCGCCAACCAAGACCATCCCAAAACCAAGGATACCGAGCCATCCCAGCCCCATGCCGCCTGCCAGGAGCAGGGCTGGCGTGTTGCAGGCGCTGTTGGGAAGCAAGCGCCGTAAGGTGAGGTTGCCAAGCGCGAACGCATTGATTGTTAATAGGATTGTGATGATCAGTGTCCAGACAGAATAGGCGACTTGACCCGCCACTTGGATTATTAGAGGTTTGTGCGAAACAAAATATGCCCCCATCGAAAAACCCGCCCAGGCAATGACGAGAATGCCGATGAGTGGCGAAACGAGTTTCTTGTCCATGCCTTGATTATAAGTTACGAATCAAAAAAGCGATGACGTTTCAGCGTCATCGCTTTCGAATTATTCTCCTAAATAGTCGCGCAACTTACGGCGGATGGTCGGGTGTCTTAGCCGGCTCAATGCCTGCGCTTCGATCTGGCGGACGCGTTCGCGCGTGACGCCCATTTTGCGACCGACCTCTTCGAGGGTGTATGCCTGCCCGTCGAGCAAGCCGTAGCGCAGTTGCAAAATACGGACTTCGCGCGGGGGCAATCCGTTCAACACTTCGCCGAGATGTTCTTTGAGCAGGTTATACGTAGCGGTGTCGTCGGGAGGGGGAGCCTCGTCGTCTTCGATGAAATCGCCCAACACCGAATCTTCTTCATCGTCGGTCGGGGTTTCCAGCGAGAGCGGACGCCGCGCCACCTGGATCATGTTTTCCACTTTCTTCGGCGGCACGTCAAGGGCTTCTGCGATTTCTTCCACGCTCGGTTCGCGCCCGAGACGTTGAGTCAACTGGTGTTGCACGCGCAGGAGTTTATTGATCTGGTCGCCCATGTGGACGGGGACGCGGATTGTGCGCCCCTGGTCGGCGATGGCGCGCGTGACCGCCTGGCGAATCCACCATGTGGCATACGTGGAAAATTTATGTCCGCGGCGGTAGTCGAATTTCTTGGTTGCGCGGATGAGACCGATGTTGCCTTCTTGAATCAAATCGAGGAAGGGAACGCCGCGTCCCATATATTTTTTAGCGACAGAGATCACCAAGCGCGAGTTTGCCGTGATGAGATGTTCGCGCGCCGCCCAGCCGTCTTCGATGAGTTTGCGCAAGTCGGCGCGGCGGCGAGGCGTCGCGTTGCCTTTTGCGAGTTCTTCGCGCGACATGCGTCCACGCTCGATGCGTTGGGCGAGGGCAACTTCTTCCGTCGCGGTCAACAGCGGAACGCGGCTGACCTCTTTGAGGTACAAGCCGATTGTGTCGTCCGTGTCGATGTTGGCAAGATAATCGTCGAGCGCGAGATCGACTTCCGGCTCAGCCTCTGTGGCTTCCACTGCCACGAGTTCGTCCTCGGTGGGTTCAGAGGTGTTGGTATCCTCCACGAAGGGAATCCCGGCGCTCAAAAGAGCCGAAAAAGCTTCTTCGAGTTGCTCCACATCCTGCTCGGCTTCGGGGAAGAAGTGCAGGATATCATCGAGCGTGACGTAGGATTTTTGTCGTCCCAGTTCGATCAAACGCGCGATCGCGGGAAATTCTTCCTCTTCGTCAACCATCAATATTTTTTCTACATCCATTCAGGTTATGTCCGCTTTCTTTGTTATGACTTTAGGGCGCAAAATCAAGAGGGTTCTTATCAGAATACACATTTTCCAAACGAAATTCAAGCCCTTTTCGTTGCTCTTTCATAGACGCTTCAAGGTTGGAAATGTTACGGCTGAGGAGTGCCGGTGGCTGGGGTTGGGGAGCCAACCTCACTCGTGGGTGGAAGCGGAGTGAAAGTTTCTGTTGGCACCGGGCTGGGCGTGGGCGTCTCCAAATATGGCGGGGCGGCAAGGAGTCCAAGAAGCGGATCGAGGCTAAATTTGTTGATGATCACCACATCGCCATCCGGGCTGAGCGCGTAATATTCATTTTCTGTTGGGGTGATAACACCGACGCTTGCTTTTCGTTCCACGCCGCTTTTGAATTGGACAATTAAAGTATATTCAGGCGCGTCCAAGCCGATCACATCCAGAGGGATATCGGTGATGGTATCTTCGATGCGCAACGTGGTGACTTGACTGGCTGCCGCTTCTGCCGCCGCTTGATCTGCGGAGGCTTCGATCGGCAGGATCAACTCCCACGCGCCATCCTCGCCTCGCGCCACCTCGACCGTTTCGCCCGTTTTTGATTCAATGCGAATGTTGCTGGGAACGCCGTCCGCCGCGTTAAATAGATACGATGCAATTTCATCTGGTTCGAGCGTGATGGCAATCTCGGTCGGTTTCTCGCGGTTGTTGATCAGGTAGTACGCTCCCAGCGCCACGGCGAGGATGAGCAGGTATACCAGCGTTGTGTTTCGTCGCATGTTATCCCTGTTTCCGGCGCTGAAGCCAGGTCATCACGCCGAGTACCACGAAGATACCGGGCATGAGAATTGCGACGATGAACATTAAGAACAGGATTCGTCCCTGCGAGGCGGGGTTGAAACTGCGGGTGACCGGTTGTTTGGGCGTTAGTTCGATCAGGTTTTCTTGTTGGGCGGCCCAATCCACCGAGTTGGCGAACAGATCGCCGTTGCCGTATTGGTCGAAGTTCTGGTCGGTGGCAAATTGTGATGTGCCGAATACAACCACGCGGCTGTTGTTGGCGGTATTGTCTGCCGCGACGGCGAGCGTCATGGGTCCCGGAATATCTGCGGCTTCATCAAATGCGACGTTCGACTCTGCCGTATTTGTTTCGCCCCACGATTTTGGAGTGGTTTGGATCAGCAGGCTGGCTTGAACGTTTTCCGGCGCGGACGCAATGGTGAGACTGCGCGTGAGCGGGAAGTAGGTGATGATGTTGTTCATCTTGCGGGTGATGGCGTGCGGCCCAGGGTAAGAGGCCGCCGTGCCAATCATGGGGTCCGAGCTGTCGAGATCGATCACCACATCATTGTTGATGGAAATGCCCCAGTCGTCGAGCAGTAGTTTGGCAAGCGGGTCTGCCTGGTCGCCGAAGTCGGTCACAATGAGCGGGTCTTCCATGACGATCAGAGAACCGCCTCCCGCTAGATACTCGCGCAACAATTTTTGTTCGTTTTCTGTGATTGGCTGGACGGGTCCCGCGATAATGATAAGGTCGGCGTCGTCGGGTATCTTGTTTTCGGCTGGCAGGTTGAGCGTTTTAACGGTGTAATTCTTGCTTTCCAGAATTTCTTTAGCGCGGGTCATCGAGCCGGTTTCTTGATTGTATTCCTGCGTGTCGCGCTCGCCATGACCGATCAAGAAGTAGATCGCCCGGTCTTCCGGGTTGATCAACCGCAATAAGGCTTCGAAGATTTCTGTCTCCGATGCGGAGGCGGCGATCTCTTTGCGTCCGCTCATCTCAAGCAGGATCTTTCCGTCGCCGGTGATGTTGTTTTCACGAGCGAGTTGCGGGTCGCGATTGGGGTCGACGAATTCATAATCGAATTTACCGCCGCTTTTCGATTTGATGCGGTCCAGAAGTTCCTGCGCTGAATCGGATGGGAGTTGGCTGAAAAAGCCTGTGGCGTGAACTTTATCCGGCAAGGTTTCGAGCGCCGCTTCGAGTTCCGGCGCCAGCGTGTTGGACTGATCCTCCGTCAGGTCGGCGAGTGGAGTTGGATTTTTATACGCGAGCGTGTTTGCCACAACAAGGATGGCGATGAAGGCGAGGGAGGCGATCAGTGTGTTTCCGCCGTAGCGCGCTTGCCGCCCGGTGATAAACCGCTGGAATTTTCCGGGTTCAAAGATGGCGTACGCGGCAATGCCCAGTATCACCAACCCGCCGCTGATCCATAAACCATTGTTCAAGCGTTCCGGGAATTGGACTGTATACAGCCCGAGCGCAATCACGCCTTTTGCGGCGGCAAGCAAGCCGGTGGCAATACAAGCCAAAAGGGCGACGATGAGCGCAACGATCGTGTAGCGGCTGGATGCCGATTTGTTCGACTTGTTATTCATTATTTCCATCTCCGAACTTCGATTGCGACTGTGCCGGTAAACAGACCGATGGCGATCAGGCTGAAGAAATACACCAGGTTTGAAAGTTCAAGACTGCCGGCGTTGAGCGCATTGGCAAAGTGAGTATTAAGTTGCAGATAGCGGAAGAATTCGCCGCCGGTGGGAAGCACGTTGGCGGGGATGCCGATCAGCCACCACAGCGTGATCAGTACCGCAATGGTGGTGATGAATGCGGTCACTTGGTTGCTGAAGACGGCCGATAACCCCACCCCGATGGCGACGAACGCGGCAGAGAGCAGGATCAAGCCCAGGTAGGAAGACAACATCAACTTCCAATCCAAGCCCGGAGTCACCTGGGAACGCAAGATGAGCGGATAAATCGCCGTGATGAGGATGAGTGTGAACACGAACAGAAAACTACCCAGCCATTTCCCAGCCACAAGTTCAAAATCGCGGACGGGGGCGGTTAATAACAGTTCGATCGTGCCGGTGCGGGTTTCGTCTGCCAGCACGCGCATGGTCAGCGCGGGGATCGACAGAAGGAGTAGAAAGGCAAAGAGGTCGTTGATAACATTCACGTCGGGCACGAAACCAAAATTCTGGTTGGCGTACACGAGCAGGAAAGCAAAATACCCGCCAAGAATGAACAGCAAAGCCACCGCCACAACATAGGCGATGGGGCTGATGAAATACTGGTCGTATTCGCGCCGTGCAATGGTCCAGATGTTACGCATATTGTTGCCTCACGATGATTTTTTACCGGACGATGCGTCGCGGGTTAATTCAAGGAAGATTTCCTCAAGACTCATTCCCACCGGGCGGAATTCCAGGAGATCGTACCCGCCCTGAATAACTGCCTTCGCCACCTGCGGGCGGGAATCTTGACCGGAAGCGAATTCGAATTCGATCGACCCGTCCGGCTTGGTTTCCACCTCCTGCACGCCTTTGATCTTTTGGATCTTCGCCGGCAGGTCATCCGACTCGCCGCGCACGCGCAGGATGACGCGTTGCGCGCCAGTCAGGCGCGATTGTAGATTTTCGGGCGTATCCTCGGCGACGATCCTCCCTTTGTTGATGATGAGCACGCGATCGCAGATCTGCTGTGCTTCTGAAAGGATGTGCGTTGAGAAAAGCACGGTGCGGTCTTTGCCAATGGCGCGGATCAATTCACGGATTTCAACGACCTGGCTTGGGTCAAGACCAATGGTGGGTTCATCCAGAATGATGACTTCCGGGCGGTGGAGCAAAGCCTGCGCCAGCCCCACGCGTTGTCGCATACCTTTGGAGAAACTGCCAATAAAGGAGTTTGCGCGCTCGCCCAGGTTGACGCTTTCCAGCGCTTCAGCCGCTCGGTCTTCCGCGTCTGGCACATGGCGGAGATCCGCCATAAATTTCAGATAATCCAACGCGGACATATCATTGTAGAGCGGAACCGTCTCTGGGAGGTATCCCACGCGCTTCCGCACTTCGAGCGACTCTTCCACGACATCGTAACCGGCGACAGTCACCTCGCCCTCGGTGGGGGGCATGTACCCGGTTAAGATTCGCATGGTGGTGGTCTTGCCGGCGCCGTTCGGTCCCAGGAATCCGACGATCTCTCCTTGATTGGCGTTGAAGCTGATGGCGTTCAGCGCCCGCCGCGCTCCATAATCCTTGATGAGTCCGTTGACTTGTATCATCGACTCTCCTCGCAGTGTGTGATGTGCGCGCAAACAAAAGGCACGCCTAGCCGGGTGGGCAGCCGTGCCAATATTTGCAACGTAAAATACTATACAAAAATCCTTAAACAGTGTCAAGCGGGTTGTGAAGTTCTAACCAAACGCTCATTTTCAACGAAAAAAGAAATACCATACGCCGATGGAGCCGAGAGCGCAGACCATCAAGATAAACAGCCCGGCTAACGCCAGCATCCAGCCGTTTGAGGTGTCTGGCGCGAAGGTTGGCGAGACAGGCAGAGGCGCGCGCGATGCGTGGCGCGTTGTGTCGGCGGTGGGGTAGCCGGTTGAAGCCTTCGCGGGCTGAGGGAGGTGTGGTGAAGCATTCGTCATGGCTTCCATCCAATCCGGCATGTTGTCTCGATTATTATCGAACATGCCCATGGCTTGTTCGTATTTCGCGCGGGCTTCGGGTGGAAGATCGTCGAGGCTGTTATAGGTTTGCCCATTCACAACGAAGGTCATCCCGCCCATGATGTTCATGGCTTGATTCTCAACCATATCGGGCATTCCGTTGTTGTTCGCGTCGGCAAAGACATTGTTCAAGGCGATGATCGAGTCTGCCGAGCCAAAGTTCCTCATCGCCTGCTCGTAATTTCGGCGCGCGTCCTCGGGCATTTCGTCCACGCTGTTGTAAACCTTGCCGTCGATTACAATTCTTTTCGGGTTCATTCTGCCTCCAATTCCATTGGCTGATTTTATCATTTGCTGTACACTTCACGAGAACGGAGTCGCTATGACCGAACTGCTGTATCAAACCGATAGTTATCTTCAGGAATTCGAAGCCGGGGTTGTTGCTGTGTTCGCCGAGGAACGCGCGGTGATTATAGACCGCACGGCGTTCTATCCCGGCGGCGGAGGCCAACCGTGCGACTTCGGCTCCCTGACGATGGCGGGCGTGATCTACCCGGTGGAGAAAGTGAAAAAGCGAGATGACGACATTTTGCATTTTCTCGGCGGCGCCGCGCCTTTGCCTTCTGTCGGCGTCGCTTCGCGCGGGACCCTGGACTGGGTCCGCCGACACAAGCTGATGCGCACTCACACCGCGTTGCACGTGCTGTGCGGCACGATCTTCCGCGATTATGGCGCCCAGGTGACAGGCGGGAATATGGAACCGTTGAAAGGGCATTTGGATTTCGAGTTTGCGACCATGCGCGGCGAGCTGGCGCGCGAGATCGAAATAGCGATCAATAACGAAGTGCGACAGGCGCGAGAGATTCGGGTTAATATTCTTCCGCGTGAAGAGGCGTTCCAAATCCCCGATTTGATTCGGACGAAGATCAATCTCTTACCCGAGGGAATTAAAGAGGTGCGGACGGTCGAAATTGTGGGGCTTGACCTGCAAGCCGATGGCGGAACTCATGTGCGCAACACCAGCGAAGTGGGAACGATCCGCGTGAGTGATTACAAAAGCAAAGGCGCGATCAACAAAAGGATCTACATTGAAGTTGAATAGCGGGTATTTGTTGCCGGCTTTCCCGCGCGATTGGAGCTTCGTCGAAACCAAGAGAGACACCTTGTGATAGCGGGTGTCTCTCTTCTTTGCTAACCTTACGGGTTTTTCCGCAGAGCCATTGAGTTGCATAGTCTGTGACTGGACTCTGTTGTTCGCTCGTTACCAGACGCGCTTCTTTGACGTGGACGAGTCGCGCGCGAGGTTATGGCAAAGCGAACCGAAGGATTCGGTTGTTGCCTGTGTCTGCAACCCAGACGAATCCGAGTGGGTCCACCGCAATGCCGGATGTGAGACCGAATTCCTCGAGGCTGGTTCCAAAATCGCCCCAGGTGCGGACGAATTCACCGTTGGAAGTAAATTCGATCACACGGTAGCCCTCCGGGTCGGTGATGAACACGTGGTTGTCGCCTCCCACGGCTATGTACGGTTTGTTCTCCAGCGATTGACCGAACCAACCGTTGACGTCCCATTGAGCGAGCGGCAGGTAGAGGAGTTCTGTTCCTTCGGTGGGGATGAAGGATTGGATGCGTTGATTCCACGTGTCGGTGACGTACGCGACCCCGTCGCTTCCTACGGCAACATCAACCGGCTCGTCGAACTGACCGGGATCGAATCCGCCGGAGCCAAATTCTGTGAGATAGTTCCCCTCCTGATCGTACACCACGATTCTTTTGTTGCCAGTGTCTGCCACAAGTACGCGCCCTTGTGAATCCACGGCAATGCCGCGCGGACCCCATAAGAAATAGTTCGAATCGGGAAACTCCGGCGACGGTTGACCAAATTGCCCCCAGGTTTTGATCGGAGTTCCATCTTTGGTGAACTTCTGCACGCGGTGATTCCACGTATCTGTCACATAGACGGAGCCATCCGGTCCCACTGCAACACCCCAGGGTTCGTTGAAGGTGCCGATCGGCGCGTCGCCCTGCGCGAGATCGGCGAAACTGCCCCATTCATTCAGCACGCTTCCGTCTGCGGCGATGCGCAGGATGCGGTGGTTGCGCGAATCGGCGACATAGATGTCGCTGTCTTTGCCTATGGCAATGCCGCGAGGCGCGTTCAAACCGAGCGGCGCATACATGTTTGAGGTGAAGGTCTGGTTCGCGCTTATGGTTTGCTTGCCCGCTTCGTAGGGATCGACTACCTGCGGCGCGTCGGAGGGTCCGACGCCGTAATTCCAAATTTGAGCCGCCACATCTTTGCGGATGTAGAGTCGCATTTGATCGGACGGATCCCATGTGGTGAGGGTCATTCTGCTGTTGCCGGTGGCTTGGGCGTAGCGTGTGTAATCTCGGTCGAACCAAATGTCGAAGATGCCGGCGCGGATCTCCGGGTTGGTGATGGCGTTGAGTACGCGGGTTTTGTCCAGCCCGAAGTAATCCTGGTTGGGCCACCACATGCGGATGTAGTCGAAACGATAGAACCCGTCGCCTAGGGCGGCGTCGATCTTATCGAAGTTCTTTTGGTCCACGATCACCGCAACCGCTTCGCGGAGCGAGCGGGTGGGCTGGTCAAACGACCGTTGTTGTGTGAAATCGCGCAGATACCAAACGACGGGCCAGGAAACCCCGGTGTCCGGCGCGCTGGCGTCATAGGCAATGATCGCGTTCAAGCCTCCGGTCGTGCGCTCTGAAATTTCGGATATCTGGTGAAGGACTTCTTTCACTCCGCCCGCGCCATGGGCATAGACGAGATATTCAGTTGCGTCGTTGTAGTTGATGTAGTTCGCGCGGAACGAGGTTCGGGCAGTTTGCGCGGCGAGCAAGCCGAAGAGCGCCAGCACAACGAACTCTACCAGGGGGGTTTTTTTCGGCAGGCGCGATACCCACACCAAGCCGGCGATGCCAGCCAGCATGCCAATGAAGACCCCGCCGAATCTCCATCCATACAAGGCGACCATGCCGGGATCTGTTGCGCTGGTGGTTTGCGCCTGTAACAGTTGCGCGCCATTGAGCACGCTTGAGACGGCGGCAACGATGAGGGTGAGAATCAAGCCCACATGCGCGAGACTCGCGGCGTCTTTTCGCGTCAGAATGAACAGTAAGCCGGCCGCGCCAAGCGTCATGATCAGCGGAAAGATAAATGCCGACGTGGCTTGAAGTTGGTCGAGATTGGCGCCCTGGAATGGAGGGGTGGGCCCGAAGAGGGATCGCAGAATGCTGAAAGCTGCGACACAAAATACCGCCAAAACAAAAACGATAAGGGCTGAGCGCCAGGGCGAGGCTTCATCGAGTTTTTGTGTGATCGATTCGATGACTTGCCCGATTCCCCAGCCGGTCAGTAATATCATGGGCCATGCCATGTGATACGTCAGCCAGGGCATTTTCTCGCCGGCAACCGTGAAAGCGATAATGCTGATGATCGACCAAAATAAGAGCAGGCTGAACATGTTGACGAAGTTGAAATTACGCGCTTGCTCTTCGACGAGTTCGGGGGCGGGTTCGGAAATCTCTTGTGGAAGCGCAGTTTCCACCTCAGGCGCTGATTGCCGGGGCTTGAAACTCAGAATCTTCTTGAAACCCAGCCATGCGGCGAAGATTGTTCCAAGCGCGGGCAGGAATTCGTACATGGGGATTTGCACCAGCCAATAGAAATAATCCGGCTGACCGCCGCGTTCGACGCCTTGTTGAACCAGCCAGTAGCCAAGCGAGCCGAGTACCCCGGTGAAAAAGCCGGCGGGGTTGGTGAATACGGTCGTGTACAGAATGGTGAAGACGCCCCAGTACATTGCGCCGTATTTCCACCATTCCCGATTCCACAGCATGCCGATGAGGATGGAAACGAGAAAGAAGAGCGCCACGAAAATTCCGATGATCCATAGCGCTCTCGCGTCGAGCGATTGCACTTGAGACACCTCTGTTGGAATGGTTACGTGTAACCAGGGTTCCAGCCATTTGATCGGGAAGGGTGTTGCCATCGGAAGAACGAAGGTGCCTAGCAGGATCATCAAGTCTAGAGGGCGATCCTCGCGCAGGTTTGGCAGTTTTCCCGAATGAAAAACGCGAGCCAGAAAATAAAACCCTAGAAAGAGCCAAGCCTGCGCTGTATAAATGAACGCGGTTTCTTTCGAGGTGAAGTGTAGTAGGGTTGCCGCCGTTACGAGATAAAGATATTTCTTCTCGCCGACTTCCAGGTATCGCAGAATGGAATACAGCAATAAGATCCCCGAAAATCCGACGAACGACTCGTTGCGAACGTAGCGCCCGTAGTAAAGCATATAAGGAGAGATGACCATGAGCAGGGCGGCGACGATCATGCCCCAGTTGCCGAGATACCTGCGCCAATACCAGACCATCCAGACTGTGGCAATGCTGAATAGCACCGTGGGAATGCGCGCTGTGAAATCTGACACGCCAAACAGAAAATACGATAAGGCGATAATGTGAAACTGGTACGGTCCGTGCATCATGGGCGCGTGCTGATAGCCTTGTCCGCGATATAGCAACCATGAAAAGTAGGTGTGCAAACTCTCATCGTGGCTCATTACGCGCGCTTCAAGGTCGTAAAAACGGGTAAAGATGGCGAGGATCATGATCCCTGCGAACAAGGCGATTTCATTCGTTAGAGCCGGTAGGGAGGAATGTATGGGGCGCTGGAGCCAGTTTGGTTGTTGGTTATTCATTGGGGGAGTAGACCTGTGTAAGATGGGGTGACTTATACTTCAATCCGAAAGTTCTGACAAGTTTGCGTGTAATTTTCCGTTAAGGATTATTGATTGGGCGTGTACGTAGTCAATTGCATGAGCGGGGTAAAGGTGGTGATGATGGTTGGGGGGTAGGCGGTAAACGTCGGGGTAGGGGCGCAGGTTGGGATGATTAGCTGAATGCCGGTCTGCACGGTCGTCTCCTGTAGGTTGTTGGCTTCCAAAATGGACACTTCATCTACCTCGAAGCGCTGTGCGATGTTTTCGAGCGTATCCCCGGGCTGTATCTTGTAAATGACATTCTGGCAGTCCGGTGAAACATGGTTTGTGCTTGTCGCTTGCAATGATGGTGTTGGGTTGGGTAGGATCACAACAGGCAATGTCGCGCTTTTATGCGGATTTGGTTTGCTGAATTGCCAGATGCTCAACGCGATCACAGCGAAGAACACGCCCAGCATTGCCAATCGCGTAGCCAAGATGGGGCTTTTGAAATTTCCCTTACTCACTCCTCCTCGAATGAGATCCAACGAGAGGGGCAGGGGATTAACTGCCCACTGCTTTTTCATTGACGAGCGTAGGACGGATTCGACGTCCTTTGACTCGCGCGCGTAGGTCTGGCATGAATTGCATGCGGCGAGATGGTCTGCCAGAATCGCTCGCTTCTCCGGCGATATCGAATCGTCAAGGCTGAAATCGATCAACGTGCGGGCATCGTCATGCGTAATGCGCATCAGACTTTGTCTCCATAGATATCTTTCAGGGCGCTCCTCAACCGTTCACGGGCAGTATGCAGCCGGGAATGGACCGTTCCTTCGCTGATCGAAAGTATTTCGGCGATCTCGCGGACAGACAACTCTTGAAAGTATCTCAATACCATAACCACGCGGTGCTTTTCATCCAGTTCGTTCAACGCGTTCCAGGCTGCTTTTTCTTTTTCGGTTTGGATAACACGCTCTTCAAGCGTTGGCTGTTTTCGTGTTTCGATCTGAAACACAACCGTCAGCGTATTATGCAGTCTTTCCAATACTTTTCGTTTGCGCAACCGGCTTCGGCTAATGTTCAACGCGATCGCGCAAAGCCATGCCTTGAGCGACGATCTTTCCTGATAACGTGACAGCGCCTTCAATGCCGTGATAAACGTGTCCTGAGCCGCTTCATACGCTTCGCTCGGATCTTGTAAAACGGAAAACGCTAATCGAAATATATCCGTTTCATGGCGACGCACAAATATTTCGATGGCTTGTTCGTCTCCTTCGATACACCTTTCGATGAGCCGTGCCGGATCGGAATATTCCATGCCTTCTGTGTAATTAACGCGCGCGAGGGGGAATACCTTCATTTGACTTTTAATTGATTTAGCGTGTAGTCAGTTGCAGCCGCATTTCCTCTAACCACACAAAATTAGACTTAAACAGCCCCAGCCAACTGACCGCATCCCGCGTGGATATCGATTCCCCGCCTCATGCGAATCGTGCATGGGATCCCAGCCTGCTCCAGCGACTCTTTGAATTTTGCCGCCCTTTCGCGCGATGTGGCTTGACCGTTATATCCCGTAGTGGGGTTGAGGGGGATGGCGTTGACGTGACACATCAACCCTTTGAGACGCGCCGCGAGTTTCTTCGCCACTTCAGGCGAATCATTGACTCCGTGAATCAACGCCCACTCGAATGTGATGCGCCGATGCGTTTGCTCGACATAATATTTGCAGGCTTCGATCACATCGTCAATTTTATATCGCTTGTTGACGGGAAGCATTGCAACACGCGACACATCATCCGCGGCGTGGAGGGAGATGGCGAGGTTCACCTGTCGCCTCTCGTCGGCGAAACGCCGAATTTGGGGAACCAGCCCCACCGTCGAGATGGTGAAGCGACGGGCGCCGAAGTTGAATCCGCTGGAGTCGTTGAGTCGGTCTATGGCGTCCATCGTGTTGTCGTAATTGTGGAACGGCTCGCCCATGCCCATGAGGACGATGTTGGTGACGACCTCGTTCCGCTCTTTCAACATGCGCGCGTAATATAAAACCTGCGCCACGATCTCGCCGCTCGAAAGATGACGTTTGAATCCCATTTGACCCGTCGCGCAGAAGACGCATCCCATCGCGCAACCCGCTTGCGTGGAAATGCAAAGTGTGCGCCGATTCTTCGCGCCGCGTAAATTCTCGCTGTTTGGGGCAGACGCTTTGATCTGCGGATTGTCCGCTGGGTCGCCGTATTTCATCAGCACGGCTTCGATCAAATTTTTATCTGGCAATTCAAGCAATGTTTTGCGCGTAAAGCCATCGGATGAATCAAGATAGGTTTTCACTTTGAACGGAGAGAAGGTCACATGCTTCGCAAGTTTCTCGCGCAGAGACTTGGATAGATTCGTGAATTGCTCAGGCGAATCATAGAGATGCTGATATAGCCCCTGCCAGATCTGCTTCGCGCGATAGGCGGGTTCGTCCCATTCTTGTAGAAGGTTTGTGATTGAATCGAGGTCGAGATCGTAAATCAACATAGTTTGAAAGTTCCAAATGCGCAGTACGAAGTAAGCAGTATTACGTAATGACTTACTCCTGAACCAAACTCGCCAGATCATCCGCCACAATGTCAATCTTTGGCGTCCACGCCTCAGCCTGTTCTTTTGTGGACACGCCGCTCAACACCAACGCGCATGGACATCCCACTGCCTGACCTGCGGCGATGTCGGTTTCGAGTCTGTCGCCGACGACCAACGTTTCTTCTTTTTTTGTACCGAGTCGTTCCAGCGAAAGTTCCATCATAAACGGAAATGGCTTGCCCGCGTAAATCGGTTCGACGCCCGTTGCAGTTGTAACCACCGAGAGCCACGCGCCCGCGCCGGGGATTTCTCCGCGCGGGGTGGGGAAGGTCTTGTCGGGGTTCGTCGCATAAAATGGAACGCCGCGCCGCACGAGCAACGTCGCCTCGCGCATTTTGTTGAAGTTGACCTCGCGGTCAATGCCCATCACCACGATTTGCGCCTCTTGCGCGCGCTCAACGGACAAAATCTCAAATCCCTTTTCCTCCAGTGCGGTACGAGTCCCATCCTCGCCGACCATGAAAACTTTCGTCCCGCGTGGAAATCTTTGACCAAGCATATACGCCGTCCCAAGCGCGGATGTCACAACCTGTTGAGTCGAAACGCGCACGCCGAGCTTTTCCAGCGTCGCCACATATTGTTCGGGAGTCTTCGTTCCGTTGTTGGTGGCGAAAACATATTTCAATCCGCGGGCTTCGATGCGTTTGAAAATTTCAGGCAAATTTCCAATGGGCGAGTCTGCCCGCCAAATGACGCCGTCCATGTCAAGGATGAGGGCTTTGATATGAGAGGGAATCATTTGCCGAACTTGCCTGTTAGATATTTCAACACCGGTTTGTCAATCCATTGCGCGTCGGGGTCGGCGCGTTCCTCGAAGTTTTCGTTGCCGATGAATGCATTAAACGCGTCGCGGAAGTTCTTTCCTTTTTTCAGATAGCCTTCGCGTGTAAGTATTTTTGTGAATTGGACAAGCGACTTCCCTGTCAGAGCGACACGCTCCGAAACGGGACTCTTGCCAAAATATAACCAATGAAGTTCAAGCAATTCGCCAAGTCGAACAACGGGGTCATCGTGATCGTCCACGCGATAGTCTATCCAGCGATCCACAAAGCCGCCATAGCCTCCGTTTGGTTTGACCACATAAATCGCCGCGGATTGACGTCCGCGTTTGTCGCCGCCAGCGCGGTCGCCAGCCAACAGTGCGGCATGGAGTCGCTTGGGTAAATTTCCGTTCGTCTTCAAGAATGCTTTTTCCATCGCAGGCACGATGCGTCCGCTTTTGAGAATGTTGCCTTGAATCGCGTAGCCCTGCCCGGCGAGTCCGCCCGCCCAATTGAAACAGCCCTGCCCTGTGAAAGAAGCGGCGTGTCCGCTTTTATCCACGAGACCCACTTGGCGCAATTCCCGGTCAGGGTCGTTTTGCAAAAGACGCGCGAGCGCTTCATCTGCCGACACTCCGCCAGTCATCAATTCGAGTCCGCGCGGACCGAACGATGTGTTTGCAAACGATTGCGTTGCCACCGCGCCCGCGCCAGCCTGCGCCCACGGAACCACCGCGCCGACTGCGGGAAACTTCGAAGCAACCGCGATACCCCATGTTTGTTCTTCAAGATCACATGCCACGATCGAAAATGTCATCGTGAAAATTCCTTTCGCAATGCGCGATTATAACTGAATCAAAAGCCCGCCGATCTCTCAGCGGGCTTAACTATCAAACTACCAAACTATCAAACTACCTAACTATCTAACTACTTAACTTTCTCCGGCGTTTCCACAACCTGATCTACCAAGCCATAGTCCACAGCCTGTTGTGCTTCGAGGTAATAATCGCGGTCGCTGTCGCGTTCGATCACCTCGAGAGGTTGACCGGTGTGTTTTGCGATGATACCGAGCAACAATGCTTTCAATCGCAAAATCTGTTTGGCTTGAATTTCAATATCGGTCGCTTGTCCTTGCGCGCCGCCGAGCGGTTGGTGCATGTGGATGGTCGCATTCGGCAGGGCATAGCGGCGTCCCTTGGTGCCAGCCGCCAGCAACACGGTCCCGAACGACGCGGTCACGCCAACCGCCACCGTGCTGATCGGGTTCGGGATGATCTGCATCGTGTCGTAGATCGCAAGTCCCGCATAGATCACGCCGCCCGGCGAATTGATGTACATGCGAATTTCTTTTTCAGGGTCTTCATGCGACAAGAACAGCAACTGCGCCACGATCACATTCGCAACTTGATCGTCAATCGGCGTGCCGAGAAAAATGATGCGCTCTTTCAATAGCAACGAGTAAATGTCATATGCGCGTTCGCCGCGACCGGTGTTTTCCACAACCATCGGAACAATATTTTTGAAGTCTGGGATCATGTGTAATCTCCTTTTCGATTGGGCGGATGATACAGCCCAAATATAGGATTTTCGTTAACTCTTTGTTTCCTCTTCGGATGAAGAACCCGCTTCGCCCTCATCCTTCGACTCGCTCAGGGCGGCGGGTACAGCTGATTCGGCTTCGGAAACTTTTTCTTCCTCTTTAGCCTGCTCGGCTTTCAGCGCCGCGGCTTCGGCTTTTCTCTCCTCAGGCGATTTGTACTCGCCCACCGCAATAGACTTCAACATTTCCAACGCGCGGCGCGTCATCACGCGGTTCGCTGATTCCATCGCCACCGCTTGCGCCAGTTGTTGCTGACCCTTCTTCCCGCCGCGGACTTTGCTCAAGTCCATGCCTTGCATGGCGAGCGCGTTCAGCGTCTGGCTGAATTCATTATCGAGGGCTTCATTGTCAACTTCAATTTCTTCCTTGCGGACAAGTTCATCGAGGATCAACGAACGCTCGAAGCGTTTCTTCGCAACGGGTTTTACTTCGTCTTCGATGAATTGCTCGCGCGTGGTGTTTCGCAGTTTGAAGTACGTATCCAAGTCCATGCCTTGCTGGCTGAGGCGCTGAGTCAGGTCGCTGAGGACATGTTCGCCTTCGTGGTCGAGCGAGTGTTGGTGATATTTGAATGTCGCGCCTTCTTTGATCTTTTCGATCAAGTCAACGAAATATTTATCATCGTAATCTGCTTTCGATCGATTTTCCACATCCTTGGTCACCATCTCGCGCAGTTCGGCAAGCGTCTCGCCCGCGCCGACAGTTTTAGCAAATTCGTCGTCCAACTCCGGCAGCGTCATCGCGCGGACGGTTTTTACCGTCACGGTCATTTCCGCGCTTTTGCCTTGTAATTCTTCGAGGTCGTAATCGGCGGGAAAATCGTGTTGGATCGTTTTTGTGTCGCCCGGTTTCATGCCCACGAGTTGCTTGGCAAAACCAGCAAAGGGCCACTCGGTATCGCGGTCATCTTTACGGACAACCGTCGCAAAGCCATCGCGTTTCAATTCTGGCGTTTGTGATTCCACATCCACTTGAACATAATCGCCTTCCTGCACTTCACGCTCGACAGTTTCGGTCGTCGCATACATTTGGCGGAGTTCGTCCATCGCCGCGTCCACATCCTTCGATTCAGGGGCGGCTAGTTCGTAGGGGAATCGAATCGAATGGTAGTCGCCCAAGTCCACTTCAGGCGCGAGCGGAATTTTGAAGATCAACTTCGGCGGGTCAAGCGACTCAATATTTTCCAACCTGCCCGATGCGCCGGGGTTCACATCCGCTTCTGTGAGAATGTTCGAGTATTCGCCATCAATGAAATAATCAATTGCCTGCTCGACGATGGCTTGCTCGCCGTAATTCAACACCACCATGTGATACGGCGCCTTGCCCGGTCGGAATCCCGCGATCTTCCCGCGTTCGGAGATTTTCCGCGCCGCGCGGCGTTTGTAGGTATCCAACTTTTCGGGTTCTACTTCAACCACAAGTTTCGCTTCATGGTTCTCTTCGATTGTCTTTTCGATTTTCAATTTCTGCTCCATGTGTTTCCCCCCTCCTTTTAGGAGAGGGGCAGGGGTGAGGTTTTAATATGGGGACGGAGAGAGTCGAACTCTCAAGCCTTGCGGCACAGCATCCTAAGTGCTGCGTGTCTGCCAGTTCCACCACGTCCCCTGGCGGTGAATGCGGCGAAATTATAACGTGGAAATTCGATTTTCGATTTACGATTTTTGATTTACGATTTGACGATTCGTAATTGCTGGATATAATCGCCAACTTGAACCCTGAAACATGAAACCTGGAACTGGAGCATTCATTGAGCCGCGTCATCAACCCTGATTCTGCTGGAAAAGACCGCGCGCGTTTGTCAAAAGCCATCGTGTTGGCAGTGCGCGAATTGGCGAAGCAGACCGAAGTCACGCAAGAAGCGAAAGACCTCGCGGCGTTTATCTCGCTCGCGTTGAAAACCATCTCAGAGGGAATCGATTCCTCCGTTGCCGCGTGGGAGAAGCGCGATTATTGGGTCAAGGCGGACCGCTTCCGCATGGAGTGGATGTGGGCGGGACAATATGCCGATAAGTTGAAAGTTGCCATCTTTACCAACGATTGGGGAACTGTGGCGATGGTCTCTGCTCAGGTCGCGCAGAAGTTTGGCAAGGTGGTGATCGCCCAAAATCACAGGCTGGGGAAACCCTGGGTGGGGGCGCACAGGCAACTCGTCGGGAAGTGAAGCGGGATCGGTCATGTAGAGGCATGACCGATTTTTATTTCCTAATCGGAAAGATCGCGTGAAAGTCCTCGTACCTTTTTTCCAGATTCTGGTGTTTCAATTCTAAACACACCATTCCATTCCCCGATCGTTTGGAACAGGAGGTTGATATTGCCCAATCAACCCAACGAATTATTTTTCCCAGTGTAAACCAAGATCAAAACCTAAGAGGAGAATTTAGCCATGGCTGATAAAAGTCAAGCACACGATAAGCAAGTCCTGCACAAGATGGGGTATGCGCAAGAACTCTCCCGCCGCATGAGCGGCTTCTCGAATTTCGCGATTTCGTTTTCGATTATCTGTATCTTGGCGGGTGGAATTTCCGCCTTCCCTGCCGCGTTCAATGCCCTCGGTTCTGGCGGCGCGTTCCTGATCTGGCTCGTGGGCGGCGTGCTCGCGTTGAGCGTTGCCTTCGGTATGGGACAGATCGCTTCCTCCTTCCCGACGGCGGGTGGACTCTACCACTGGAGCTCGCACCTCGGCGGCAAACTTTGGGGCTGGATGACCGCATGGTTGAACCTGATCGGTTTGATCTGCGTCGTCTCTTCTGTGGACGTGTTGCTGTACACCGTCTTTTTCAAGGATCTCTTCCTCGGCACTGCCCTGGGAGTGGATGTATCTGGCTTTGGGTTCTGGCATCAGTTCATCATCGTCGGCATCATCATGGCGACCCAGGCGTTGTTGAATCATTACGGCATCGATCTCACCACGAAGTTGACCGATTTCAGCGGCTACATGATCCTTGCCCTCACGGTCGTTCTCATCATCGTGCTATTCGCCTTCAGCCCTGTGGCGCTGGATTTCTCGCGTTTGTGGACGTTCCAAAACGTGACCGGTGACGCTGGCGGCGGCGTGGTGCCTTTCCGCACCGAGAGCATCGCCTTTGCCTTCCTGCTGGGACTCTCCTATGTTTGCTATACCATCACAGGTTTCGACGCTTCAGCTCACACATCCGAAGAAACCAAAGACGCCCAGGTGAATGTGCCGAAGGGAATGTGGACGGCTGTGTTCTGGTCTTGGGTGTTCGGCTTATTCGCGGTTGCCGCGTATGTCTTGACCATGCCAAGCCTCGAGGAAGCCCAAGCCGCTGGCTGGGGATCGTTCTTCTATATGTGGAGCGCTTCGCGAATGCCCGGTTGGCTGAGCATCGTCCTCGCGGCTGGACTCGTCATTGTGAACTACCTCTGCGCCCTCGCGGGGCTTACCTCCACTTCGCGCATGATGTACGCCTTCTCGCGCGATGACGGTATCCCTTTCTTCTCCAAGAGCCTTTCCCACGTCAGCACGCAATACCGAACCCCCACGAATGCGATTTGGGTCTCTGCTGGCTTGGCGTTGCTTAGCACCGTCTACGCTCCGTATTACCTCGTGTTAGCGGTGGCGTGCGCGGTATTCCTTTACCTGTCTATGGTGATGCCGATTGCCGCGGGTCTCAAAGAAGAAGGCTCCGCAAAATGGAAGGAAAAAGGACCGTTCAACCTCGGCGGACTCTCCAAGCCCAATGCCGTGCTCGCCATCATTTTCGGCGTCACCCTGGCGATCAGCGGATTCTTCCCGCCCAATGAAAAGGTCTTCTACTTCACGATCCTTTTTGTGGTTGCCTTGCTTGGGCTTTGGTCTAAGAAGACCGCCGTTGTGGGTATCGTCATCGCTGTGATTAGCTACCTTGCGGGCTTCCTGCCTGTGTCTGACGCCAACGCCTTGCATTTCCTCATCCCGCCGGCTGGCACCGCGATCACCGCGATCATTGTCGGTGTGGTTGCCACCGTGATTACTTACGCAACAGGCGGCGAAGACAAACGATTCGAAGGCGTGCCTGAAGGCGAAAAGATCGCCCAACGCCAAAAGATGATCGCCGATATCGAAAAGAGATTTGGCGAACAGTAAAAAATTTCGTGAGCTAAGATTGGAGACTTGCAGGTTGGCGCGGACCAATCGCGGTCTCCAATTTTTATTTTGAAGAGACCTCACAGGTTTCAAAAACCTGTGAGGTCCACACGGGAAAAATATGAAATACCTCCTCGGTATAGATCAAGGCACGACGCAAACCACAGCGGTCATTGTCAACGAGCGTGGCGAAATGATCGAAAAGAACTCGTCGCAACTGCCCGCGCGATTTCCGCAAGCGGGATGGGTGGAGCAGGAGCCCTCCGATATTGTGCGAACGGTCAAAGAAGCGTGCGCGCCGTTGCTGGACAAATACGATATTTCAGCCGTTGGATTCGATAATCAAGGCGAGACATTCGTTGTCTGGGATAAGGATTCAGGGGAGGCTGTGACTCCCGCGATAGTCTGGCAGGATACGCGCGGGCAATCCGTGTGTGACTCACTCGCTTCTTCTCTTGACCTCAGCCTGCTTCGCCGTAAGACAGGTCTTCTACTGGACAGTTACTTCTCCGCGCCGAAACTTAAGTGGGTATTTGAATATTTTCCTGACATCCGCAAACAAGCGCGCGATGGCAAGTTGTTGTTCGGAACAACAGAAACATGGGTGATTTGGAAATTGACCAACGGTAAGTTACACGTGACCGATCCTTCCACTGCGTCACGGACTCTATTGTTCGACATGAATCGCTTCGAGTGGGATGAAGATCTACTAAACTTATTCGACGTTCCAAGAAGTATGTTGCCCGAAGTCAAACCATCTGCAGGCTACATCGGCGATGTGGATTTTGGAAACGGCACGCCGCTTCCGCTCCATGCCATGTTGGTAGACCAGCAAGCCGCGTTGTTCGGTCAGGCATGTTTCAACGCAGGTGAGATGAAATGTTCGTTTGGCACAGGGAGTTTTCTACTGATGAACATCGGCGGGGAGCCGCGCCTCTCGAATAGCGGATTGCTCACCACCGTCGGCTGGAAGTTTGGCGAACACACAACGTACGCCTTCGATGGCGGAATTTTCGTCACAGGGAGCGCTGTCCAGTGGCTGAGAGACAACTTGAAAGCGATCCCAGACACCCCGTCGAGTTTTGAGGCGGCAAAGCGATCAGCAGATCTAGGCGTGGTTGTTGTCCCCGCCTTGCAAGGTCTCGCCGCGCCTCACTGGCGGACAGATGTTCGCGGCGCGATGTTTGGCTTGAACCGAAGCACCACATCCGATGATATTGTGCGGGCAACACTCGATGGCATTGCGTGTCGAGTCTACGAAGTGGTGATGGCGATGTCGGAAGATTTGGGGCAAAAGCCTCCGCATTTGAAAGTGGATGGCGGCCCGTCGGGGAATCCGTATCTCATGCAAATGATCGCTGACTTGTTGGATATTGAAGTGCGTGTTTCAGCGGCACTGGAAGCGACTGCAATTGGAATTGCGAATCTGGCGGGGGTATCCGCGTTGGGAACTTCGTTCGATGATTTGGCAAAGAATTGGAAAGCGGAAACGAGTTATCAGCCGAAGATAACGAAAGATGAAAGAGGAAAGAAATTGGAGCAGTGGGGGAGGGCGGTGGAGGCGGTGAAAGGATTTCACTCCTAACCCGCTGGTTGAGTAGTCCAGCGTGTTCTTCGCGGGACGTATCGAGACCAGAAATGAGGAGTAAATGTGAAAACACGAGGTGTGGTCTCGATACGAGCCGACGATCATGGCTCTACTCGACCACCATATGATATGGAAAATATTTTTGACATCGCCATCATCGGCGCGGGCGCGGTTGGGAGCGCGATTGCGCGTGAGTTATCGAAGTACGACATAAATGTCGTATTACTTGAGTCGAACTCCGATGTTGGGATGGGGACATCGAAAGCCAGCACTGCGATCTGGCATACGGGATACGACGCGACGCCCGAATCGCTTGAGTCGCAGTTGTTGAAGCGCAGTTATCCGTTGATGGAAGCGTTCATGAAAGAGGTGGAGAGTCCGTTCGAGTTGGTGGGAGGGTTGTTGATCGCATGGAACGAAGAACAGTTATGCACGCTCCCGAAGTTGTTGGATAAGGCAATTCAAAATGGGGATTCAGATTGTTACTTGATCGACAAGGCTGAAGTGTACAAACGTGAACCGCATCTCGGCGAAGGCGCGTTAGGCGGGATGGTCGTGCCGCGCGAGGGGATTCTGTGCACGTTTACGATTCCGCTGGCGTGCGCGACTCAGGCGGTGGTGAATGGGGTGGAGTTGAGGTTGGGGTTTAGGGTGGAAAGTGTGGTGAGTGAAAAGTGGAAAGTAGGCGGCAATCAGTTATCAGTGAGCAGTGAGCAGTATGCTGATGTTTATGAAGTCTCCAATGGGGATAAAGTTGTTCGTGCACATTGGATCATCAATGCGGCGGGATTGTATTCGGATGATGTCAACAAGATGTTTGGGCGCGAGGAGTTCAAAGTCACGCCGCGGCGCGGGGAGTTGATCATTTACGAAAAGTTGGCGCGGAGGTTGGTGAATCATGTGTTGTTGCCAGTGCCGACAGCGACAACGAAGGGCGTGTTGGTCAGCCCGACGATTTACGGGAATGTGTTGCTGGGTCCGACGGCGGAGGATTTGAACGATAGGTCCGCGACGAACACGAGCGAGAGTGGATTGAAGTCGTTGCTTGAAAAAGGGAGAAAGATTCTGCCAGAGTTGCTTGAGGAAGAAGTGACTGCCACGTATGCAGGTCTGCGGGCGGCGACGGAGCACAGCGACTATCAAATCTCGCTTCATGCGGAACAAAGATACATTTGCGTCGGCGGGATTCGGTCAACGGGGATTTCTGGATGTTTGGGGATTGCGGAATATGTTGTTGATTTGTTGAAAGAGGGTGGGGTAGAGTTGAAACGCAAGCCTGCGTTCAAGTCCATCAAGATGCCGAACATCGGCGAGGCGTTTCCACGTCCGTATCAAATGGGGGAGATGATCGCGAAAGATTCTGATTACGGAAAGATTGTTTGTCATTGTGAGAGTGTCACGTTGGGTGAGTTGAGAGATGCACTGGAGTCGCCGATCCCTGCGCGGAGTTTGGACGCGTTGCGGAGGAGGACGCGCGCGATGCAGGGACGGTGCCAGGGATTTAATTGTCAGGCGACGTTAGAGATGTCATTGCGAGGAGCGACAGCGACGAAGCAATCTCCGACTAGTGCAGAGAAATCTTCGTTATTACCTGCGCTTCGACTGCGCTCCGCTCCGCTCAGCGCGACAGATGTGTTGATCGTCGGCGCGGGACCTGCTGGGTTGGCGGCGGCGTTAGAGTTGAGGAGGCTTGGTATTAGAGATGTTGTGGTTGCAGAGCGCGAGAGTGAAGCAGGTGGGATACCACGCCTGTGTGGACATACGGGATTTGGTCTGCGAGATTTTCGGCGCGTGATGACCGGTCCGAGTTATGCGCAGAGGTATTGTGAGTTGATTCAAGAAGCGGAAATTAATTTGCGTGTAGCCAATACAATTCTCAATCTTGAAGTTAATAAGAATAAACACAAAATAGAATCATCATATATAAGTCCAAACAACATGGGCAGCATTGAGGCAAGGTCTGTCTTGCTTGCAACGGGCGTGCGCGAGAGACCGCGGTCTGCGCGGATGATCCCTGGTCATCGCCCACAGGGAGTGTTTACAACGGGATCATTGCAGAGGTTTGTGTACGAACATCATCTGCCTGTTGGCAAGCGCGCGGTGATCGTTGGGGCGGAGGTTGTGAGTCTTTCGGTTGTGACGACTCTTCTGCACGCGGGCGTGAAGGTGGCGGCAATGGTGACGGAGTTGCCAAGTCATCAGCTGTATTTGCCGATATTTCTGCCAGCAAAAGTTCTGTATGCGGATATTCTTGCACGCACAAAGATTTTGATGGATATGCGAGTAACAAATATTCATGGAAAAGAGAGGGTTGAAGGAATCGAAGTAGAACAATTTGGCAAATTGTCCTACATTGAATGTGACACGGTGATCTTTACTGGCGATTGGGTTCCTGAAAATGAATTGGCGAGGAGGGGAGAGGTGGAAACGTCCAAGCCGTGGATGGGTCCGCAGGTGGATGGGGCGTTTCGCGCGTCGCAGATGGGAGTGTTTGCGGCGGGGAATCTGTTGAGGGGAGTCGAGACCGCTGATTGGGCGGCGATGGAGGGTCGGGCGGCGGCGCGATCCATTGCTCGGTGGTTGGAAAAAGCCGAATGGTCTGCGACCAGATTGCCCGTCGAGGTTGAAGCGCCCGTCTCGTGGATTTGTCCAAATGTGTTGAGTCCCGATGTCCGCGTGGATGGATTCCGATTCTGGTCGAAGGCGTTCCGTCGGAATGTCAGGTTGCAACTAAAGCAGGGTACGCGGGTTTTGTATGAAAAGCGGGTTGGGTGGTTGAAGGCAAACGTCGCTTTGAGTTTGAGCAGTGAATGGGTCGAGAAAGTGAATTACGCAGGCGAGGCTATACAACTTGTCATACAAGCGTGATGTATGGTAAAGTTTGTAAGTAAGCCGAAGACATATTTGGAGATGCCATGAAAATTGCGCTCGTCATCGGTTCGACCATTTCAACCATCAAGGATGAAGTGATACGGGGGCGGAAACTGCTCATTGTGCGGGATGCGGATACAGCGGGCAAGCCGACGGGCGAGCCGTATATCGCCGTGGACACGGTCAGCGCAGGGACGGGGGACCTGGTGATGGTCACCGACGGTTCATCGGCTCGTTACACGAATCAAACCACCAACGCGCCTGTGGACGCGGTGATCGTGGGTGTGATCGATTCGCTTGAGATGGGGGGGAAGGTTTCGTACAGGAAAGAGTGATTACAAGATACAAGGTACGCGATACGAGTTACGGTTCGTATCCTGTACCTTGTATCTTGTATCCCGAACACATATGGCTGATTCACGTGACCTTTTGTCAGTAGGCGTGGATGTGGGTACGACCACCACTCAGATCGTCTTTTCACGCCTCAACTTGCAGGATGTGTCGCGACCTGGGCAAATACCGAGAATAAATATTACCGATCGGAAAGTGATCTATCAAAGCCCGATCGTTTTCACGCCGTTGGTTGATTCTGATACGATCGACGCGGACAAGCTGAATCAGATCGTGCGGAGCGAATATTCATCCGCTGGTGTGGAGCCGAGTCAAGTGGAGACGGGCGCGGTCATCATCACGGGTGAGACTGCGAAAAAGAAGAATGCGGACGAAATCCTGCGGGCGTTGTCGGGGCTGGCTGGCGAGTTCGTCGTCAGTGTGGCGGGACCGAATGTGGAGAGTTTGATCGCTGGCAAAGGCGCGGGCGCGGCGCAATATTCGCAGACGAACTTTGCCACCGTCACCAACTTGGACATCGGCGGCGGGAGCGCGAACAGCGCGACGTTCCGCAGTGGCAACCTGATCGGCGCGGCGGCGATGAATTATGGCGGTCGCATTTTGGAGATTGATCATGCGACGGGTATCGTGAGGCATATTGCGGAGCCTGCGCGGAGGATACTTGAAGATATTGGTTTGAGATTGGAGATTGGAGATTCGCCTTCGTTTGAGGATCTGCGTCGCTTTACGGATCGTATGGCTGATATGACCGTTGAACTCATCGAAGGGACGAACTCGCCGCTGGCGCAGAAGATTTATCTCACGCCGCCTGTCGGTGTTTCGGGTAAAGGTTCGGTGCTGATGTTCTCTGGCGGTATCGGACATTATTACTACAACCCGATTCCCATCGACTCGGTGAGCGACGCGACGATTCACGATGATGTCGGTCCGTTGCTGGCGGAGTCGTTGCGGAAACATGCAACGCTGAACTCGTACTCGATTGTGCCGCCCGCAGAGACGGTCCGCGCGACGGTGTTGGGAGCCAGTACACAAACGGTGACTCTCTCAGGCTCGACGATTTGGGCAGAGAAGGAAATTTTGCCGTTGAAGAATGTGCCTGTGATAAGACCCATATTTACAATCGCTGGTCGAGTAGCCGAAGGCGTATCGAGACCAGAGGGCATCAACCCTGCATCTGTTTCAAATGCGATCTCCGAAGCCGTCACCCGCTGGGATGTGAATCTCGCAACCGACCCATTCGCAATTGCGCTGGAACTCGAAAAATCATTGGACTATCAATCCCTGACTCAACTCGCCAATGGACTCAACGACTTCGCCAACACCATGCCCAGTGACCGACCGCTCATCGCCATCATCGAACGCGACTACGCCCAAGCACTCGGTCAAACCGTTAAAGGCTTGGCTCCCTCCCGCGCGTTACTCGTCATTGATCAGGTCGGCTTATCCGAAGGCGATTACATTGACATCGGGGCACCGCTCATGGACGGACGCGTTGTCCCGCTGAGCGTGAAGACGTTGATTTTTTATCATTGATGATTAGAGATATGCGATTTTCTATAGAAGAATCTCAGTTTTTCTCTAGCGTGAAAGCGGGTGATGTAAATGCCGTAATACTTGCATTACATCCAGAACCTTATCTTGTCGAATCTCGAGATGAGATTGGTAAGACGCCTCTGCATCTCGCTGTGGAAAATGGCTTGGTTGAGATGGTCAAGTTATTAATCTCAGCAGGCGCAAAGGTTGAAGCGGTTGACGGTAATGGGACTACTGCTTTGCATCTGGCTATTGAACAGTCATTAACGAATCACGCAATCGAACGAATAGTCTTTACTGAAATTGCCAATTTTCTTTTGGAAGCTGGTGCAGATGTAAATGCCTATGATAAAAATGGATTCTCCCTGTTGCACAATGCTTCGGTTTCGGGGGACAAAGAAATAATAACTTTTCTTGTTGGGAAAGGTGCAGATGTAAATTTGAGAGGTACCAAAGGCTTCACCCCCCTTCATTGGGCGCTATGTGCAAATATTGAAGAGCGCGACATTCAAAATCATTTGGACGCTATCGAAACCTTGATAAGTTTTGGGGCCGATGTGATCGCTAAAACAGAAGATGGGAAGACTCCATTGATTGTCTTAAGTGAGAATAATCCTGGGCGTCCACAGTTGGCTAAATTGCTAAAAAGATTTGACGCAGCATAACCAATTAAAAGGTAATCTCATGCTCCTCCGAACCAAACTGCACGGTAAGACCGCCATCCACGAATACGACCACGAATTCACGAATACGGGCGCGTCAATTCGTTTATTCGTGAAAAATTCGTGGACGGTAAGCAACACCAACCCTAAAATGAATCTTTCCTCTTTCCTTCTTTCCTTATTCTTCCTTTGTGACCTTCGTGTCACTTCGACTTCGCTCAGTGCAAGCCTTTGTGGTGAAAAATGATTCTCCGAACCAAACTTCACGGCAAGACCTACGAATTCCCCGACATCCGCCTCCTGATGGGTAAAGCCAACGAGGAGAAATCAGGCGACCGTCTCGCGGGAGTCGCGGCTGAGACCACTGCCGAGCGCGTCGCGGCGAAGATGGTGCTGGCAGAAGTCCCGCTATGGGTTCTGCATGATAACCCCGCCGTGCCGTATGACCAGGATGAGATCACGCGTCTCATTCACGACGCCGTAGACCAGACCATCTACAACGAAGTCAAAGATTGGACAGTGGGGGAGTTCCGTGAATGGATTCTCTCCGACAAGACCTCCACCGAGATGATTCGCCGCGTCTCGAACGGACTCACCGCCGAGATGATCGCGGGCGTCACGAAATTGATGTCGAATCTCGACCTGATGTACGCGGCGAAGAAGATTCCCGTCACTGCCTATTGCAACAACACGATCGGGAAGCCAGGAACGCTGTCCAGCCGCAACCAGCCCAACCATCCGACTGATTCGCCCGAAGGCATCCGCGCGGAGATTTACGAGGGGTTGTCCTACGGCTCAGGCGACTCGGTCATCGGCATCAATCCCGTTGACGATTCGTACGGCTCGGTCGCGCGCCTGCTCGACATGACGTACGACATCATCAAGACTTGGAACATCCCCACGCAAAATTGTCTGCTGGCGCACGTCACAACGCAGATGAAGTGTATGCAATCAGGTTCGCCTGTTGGGCTTGTCTTTCAGTCGCTGGCGGGTTCGCAAAAAGGCAACGACTCGTTCGGCATCTCCATCGGACTCATGGATGAGGCATACGAACTTGCGAAGAAGCATTGCTTCCCGACGGGTCCGAACTACATGTATTTTGAAACGGGACAAGGCGCGGAACTTTCGTCGGAGGCGCATAACGGCTGGGATCAACTCGTGCTTGAAGCGCGCTGTTATGGTTTCGCAAAACGCTACAGCCCGTATCAAGTCAACACGGTGGTCGGCTTCATCGGTCCCGAGTATTTATACGACGCGCGCCAGATCCAACGCGCGGGACTCGAAGATCATTTCATGGGCAAACTCACGGGCATCTCGATGGGCGTGGACGCCTGTTACACCAATCATGCCCGCGCCGATCAAAACGCCATCGAGAATCTCGCGGTCATGCTCACCGCGGCGGGATGCAATTATTTCATGGGCGTGCCAATGGCTGACGACCCGATGCTCTCGTATCAATCCACGTCGTATCACGACGCGCCCACGCTTCGTCAACTGTTCAACCTGCGCCCCGCGCCAGAATTCGAAAAGTGGATGGAAGAAATGGGTCTCATCAAGAACGGCATCCTCACCGACAAAGCAGGCGACCCGACGATATTCCTAAAGAGATAACCGTAGTGACGACTTCAGTCGTTACCTTGACGACTAAAGTCGTCACTACGTATCGGAGAAATATTTTATGGACGACACCCAACTCAACACCCTCGTGGACGCGATCGTACGCGAACTCAAAGCCTCGGGAGCCGTGAAGCCCGCTTCCTCCGCAGGGACGCCTGCCTCTGCTTCGTCAACTCTCCCCTCCTCTTCGGCTTCCTCCGCCAAACCTCAAGCCAATTACCAATTACCAATTACCAATCTCACCATTGACCTCCCCGACCCCACCCTCACCCGCTCCACTCCGCGCGTCAAGAATCCCAAAGATGCAGAAGGGTTGAAAGCCCTCATGGCATCCACCACCGCCCGCATCGGAGTCGGTCGCGCAGGTCCGCGTTACAGCACGGCGGAGTTACTTTTATTCCAGGGCGATCATGCCGTGACGCAAGACGCGCTCTATCGTGACGTTGACCAGAAATTATTGGACGAGTTCAACCTCTTCACCGTCCAAACGAAAATCACAGGCGGCAAACAGGAATACCTCCTCCGCCCTGATTTGGGTCGCTTACTCAACGACGACGCCAAACGCATTATCAACGAGAAATGCCAGAAGAACGTCAACATCCAACTCGTCGTCGGCGATGGACTCTCCGCCGCGGCAATCGAAGCAAACCTGCGTCAGATATTTCCTGTACTCAAACAAGGTGTGCAAACCGCAGGTCTCACGTTTGGAACGCCGTTCTTCATCAAGTATGCCCGAGTCGGCGTGATGAACGATGTCGGCGAACTCATCAAGCCCGATGTGGTCATCTTGCTCATCGGCGAACGCCCTGGGCTGGGACGCGCCGAGTCGATGAGCGCGTACATGGGCTACAAACCCAAATACGGCGACACAGACGCCGACCGCGATGTGGTCTGCAACATCTTCGAAAACGGCGGAACCAATCCGCTCGAGGGCGGGGCGTTCGTCGTGCAGATCGCCCAAAAGATGCGCAAACATCAAGCATCTGGCGTAAAATTGAAGTTGGCGAATTAGAATTCGATGGTCGAGTAGCCCGAATGCTTTAGAGGGCGTATCGAGACCATCAGGCAACAAAAGCAATTTCTGTTCGAGAAGTACTCTTGCAAACTGGTGGTTTCGATACGGGCTTCGCTACCGCTCAGCCCTACTCAACCACCGAGGAAAATTATTTATGGCAATCCTCGACCCTCTCTATGGAACTCCCCTCGCGGTGCAATTGATCCCTCAGGTGCATCGTAACTTCGCGGAGCAACTTAAACTGCGCGACGATCAACGCTCCATTGGTCTCCTCAGCGTGGACAACGACGACGCGACGTACACAGCCATTGACGAAGCGACGAAGATGGCAAACGTCGAAGTGGTGTATGCCAAGTCGTTTTACGCGGGCGCGAAGCACACGTCGGGAAAATGGTCGGGTGAGATCATGGCTATTTTAGCGGGACCAGATCCCGCCGAAGTCCGAGCGGGATTGAATGCCGCGGTGAACTACATCAAGACTCAAGCCGTCTGGTATTCCGCCAACGACGACGACTCCATCGCATTCTTCCCGCATGTGATTTCGAGAACAGGCACATATCTTTCGCAAGTGTGCAACATCCCTGTCGGTTCGCCGATCGCGTATCTTGTGGCGACTCCAAACGAAGGCTTGGTCGCGCTCGATGCGGCGTTAAAATCAGCGGACGTGAACATCGTCGCATTGACCATGCCGCCGTCTGAAACGAATTACATGGGCGTGATGCTCACAGGCGACCAACCCGCCTGCAAAGCCGCCGCAACCGCGTTTCAAAATAAAGTGTTAGAGGTTGCGAGTAATCCACTCAACTATTAAGAACACTTCGCTGGTTGAGTAGGCGGCGTTCGTCCGCCGTATCGAAACCAGCAGGTACGCAAAATAACTTTTGTTCGAGATGTATTCTTGTAACTGGTGGTCTCGATACGACACTCGCTATCGCTCGTGTCTACTCGACCACCGAGGCATAATCTATGACCGACTTTGACAACGATCTCCAATCCATTCAGGAAGCCCGCACACTTGCCACGCAAGCGCGTGACGCTCAACGCGCGTTTCTCCACGCCACCCAAGCCGAAGTGGATCGCATCTGCGCGGCGATGGCGCAAGCCGCGGCTGATGCGTCTGTGCAACTCGGCAAAATGGCGAGCGAAGAGACGGGCTATGGCGTGCCTGAACATAAAACGCTGAAGAATTTATTGTCGTCGCAATTATTGTGGGAAGCCATCAAGGATATTCCAACCGTCGGCGTGATTCGCAGTGACCCTGTGAAAAGAACCTATGACATTGCGTGGCCCATGGGCGTTGTCGCCGCGTTGACTCCATCCACCAACCCAACATCCACGACGATGTTCAAGACGTTGATCGCGGTCAAAGCGAAGAATGCGATTGTGATCGCGCCGCATCCATTTGCCGCGAAGTGTTGCGCGGAAACCATCCGCATCATGGCAGAAGCGGGCGAGCGGGCTGGGATGCCGAAGGGACTGATCTCGTGCATGACGAAAGTATCCCTGCCTGGCACACAGGAATTGATGAAGCATAAATACGTCGCGTTGATTCTCGCCACAGGCGGCTCGGACATGGTTCGCGCGGCTCATTCCGTTGGCAAGCCCGCGTACGGGGTCGGTCCTGGCAACGTCCCCGCGTATGTGGATCGTTCAGCGGATGTGGCGAAGGCGGCGAAATACATCGTCGCATCGAAAGCGTTCGATCATTCCGTGATCTGCGCCACCGAGCAAGCCGTCGTTGCGGATCGTCCCATCGCGGCGCAACTCGAAGAATTGATGAAAGTTGAGGGCGCGTACTTTGTTGACGATAAGATCAAACAAATTTTGGCGAAGAATTTGTTTGTCGGTCATTTGCCGAATCCTAAATCGGTGGGGAAGAGTCCACAGCAGTTGGCACAGCAATACGGATTCAGCGTCCCTGATTGGGCGCGGATTCTCGTTGTGCGACTCAACAGCGTTGGGCGCGACGAGCCGCTCTCTGGTGAAAAGCTCACCACCGTCCTCGGCTGGTACGAGGTGGATGGCTGGGAGGAAGGTTGTGAACGCTCTTTGGAGATGATCGCATACGGCGGGCGCGGACATTCGCAAGTCATCCATGCTCAAGACGAGAATGTCATTATGCAATTCGGTTTGCAGAAACCCGTGTTCCGCATCGTGGTCAACACTTTCGGGACGCTCGGCACAACAGGCTACACCACTGGCTTGATGCCCTCGATGACTCTCGGCTCGGGCGGAGTTGGCGGCGCGATCACGGGCGATAACATCAGCGTGCATCACATGTATAATACCAAGCGACTGGCGTACGAGATCCGCACCGCGCCCGATGCCGCGTTTACGCCTGGCTCAACGGATACGCAGACTCAAAGAGGTATGTTTAGTGGTGGAGCGGGTTCGGTGGCGTCGAACGCGGTAAATCCACAGGTGGAAGAGATCGTGAGGAAGGTGTTGTTGGAGTTGAAGAAATAATCTCGCGCTGAGCGGAGGGACGATGCTCTTTCGTCCCGAAGACGAAGCGCAGTTGCGAAGAGTGCGCTTCGTCTCCAGCCTTCGCAAACTTCGCTCAGGCTTCCGCTCAGCGCGATGAATTGGTTAGACGCCCGATGTGAGCGATTGAATCATTTTCAATCTTTCACATCCGATGTCTAATCGGAGGAATGCGACATAAATGTCGCGTTACAATATTTATCTCAAAGGAGATTTAAGCCATGCCCGTAGATGTAGCAATGATCGCTTTAGGAATGGTGGAGACCAAGGGTCTCGTCGGCGCAATCGAAGCCGCGGACGCGATGGTCAAAGCCGCAAACGTGACGCTGATCGGCAGTGAATATGTCGGCGGCGGATACGTGACCGTGATGGTGCGCGGTGACGTCGGCGCGGTGAAAGCCGCGACCGATGCAGGAGCCGCCGCGGCAAAGCGCGTGGGTGAACTCGCGTCTGTGCATGTGATTCCACGCCCGCACGGTGACGTCGAGATGATCCTGCCGCAGAATAGCAAGGGTTCGTTCGGCGGACGCGGTAAAGAGAAATAGGTCACGCAGGATTTGAACCGCCAAGAACGCAACACTTGCACAAGCACCAAGTGCAGGCGAGAGCGCAAAGATTCTTTTTTGATTCCTTCGCGTCCTTCGCGTCCTTCGCGCGCTTCGCGGTGAAAACCGTTTCTCATGCCGCGTCAACTATTTACTGCGGAGGATATTCGCCGTCTGGCGCGTGAGCGCGTCGGTCCGCTTGTGCTTGCGCCTGACGATATCGTCACACACGAGGCGCAGGATGTGGCGTTCGCTTTGGGCGTGAAAATGATTCGAGAAGCCGAATCAGGCGTCCCCGTGGGAAGAAACGAGGCGTCCGCTGCCACGAATCTGCCGCCGCTGAAAGTCGTCAAAATGGCGAACGTCCAGATGGAGCAGTTCACCGAAGGCAAGACTACGGCTGGCACGCACGTCTGGCTGAAGGATGTGGTCGTCACGCAGGATCGATCGCCGATGGGCGCGGGATTTATGTCGCTCGACAAAGGCGAGATGCAGTGGACGTTGACGTATGACGAGATTGACATCGTGCTTGAGGGCGAACTCGTGATCACGTGCGGAAGCGAACAAGTGCGCGGCAAAACGGGCGATGTGATTTACATCCCGAAAGGTTCGAGCATCACGTTTGGGACGCCGAACTGGACGCGCTTTGTGTATGTGGTGTTTCCTGTGAATTGGAACGAGAAATAATTTTTACCACGAAGGACACGAAGTACACTAAGGAAAGAAAATCAAATTGGATGAATCCGAATCTGACGACTCTTCTGACTCAGACAGACCGCATCATGGCTGGACAAAATGGCTGGCACGCCGACCCGAACCTGATTCTCCCCTCAGGCATTTATCAGGGACGCGTGCATGTCGGTGTGGACTTGGGAACGGCATACACGGTGTTGGTCGTTCTCGATGAAAACTTTCAGCCGATTGCGGGCGAGTATCAATTCGCAGAGGTGACGCGCGACGGACTCGTCGTGGACTTTATCGGCGCGGTGGATTTGTTGCGGACGATGAAAGCGAAGGTCGAGAAGAAACTTGGCTTCAAGTTGACCTCCGCCGCGACGGCGTATCCGCCAGGCGTGCCGCAAGCGGAAGTGCGCGCAACTGCCAACGTGTTGCACGGCGCGGAACTGGATTGCACAGGCGTCATTGACGAGCCGACCGCCGCGAACAATGTGTTGAAGATCCGCGACGGTGCAATTGTAGATGTTGGCGGCGGCACGACAGGCATCGCCATCTTCCGTGATGGGGAGGTGGCGCACACCGCCGACGAGCCGACAGGCGGAACATCTTTCTCGCTGGTGATCGCTGGCTCGACGGGCAAAACGTTCGAGGAAGCCGAAGCGATGAAAAAGAATCCGAGCGAGCAGACGCGGTTATTTCCCGTCGTCCGCCCTGTGATGGAAAAGGTCGCTTCGATCGTCAATCGGCATGTGGCTGGTTATCAAGTGGACAAGCTGTATCTGGTCGGCGGCACGTGCGCGTTCGTTGGCATGGATGAAGTGATTCAAGAAATGACAGGCATCGAAACGGTTCTACCGAGCAATCCGCTGTTCGTTACGCCGCTTGGGATTGCGATGAATAATTAAACTCGAAAGGATGTCATTCTGAGCCGCGGAGCGGCGAAGAATCTCCCTCACGACACGGAGACCCTTCGCTATCGCTCAGGGTGACACTAGGTGAAACATGGCATCAGATCAATTTTCATTACGCGTATATTCCTATCTCGACCGAATGCAGCCGCAGTATGCCGCGTTCGTTGGGACGATCACACAAGGCGACCTTCCAACCGAGGGCATGGCATCCTTGTACGTTGAGGTCGCCCCAGGCAACGAAGTATTTCGGCTGGTGGATATCGCCGTCAAATCAACCGAAGCGAAGCCTGGCGCGCAACTGGTCGAGCGCGAGTTCGGCATGTTCGAAATCCATTCACATTCGCAATCCGAGGTATTGGAAGCGGGGCGAATCGTATTGGATCGACTCAGCCTGAAACCCGAAGAACGCATCAAGCCGTTCATCGCATCCGTGCAGATCATCACCAACGTGGACCCGTATCAGGCGCAGTTGTTGAATCGTTTCCGCCGCGGCTCGATGCTTGTCCCTGGCGAGACGATGCTCGTGCTGGAATGCGCTCCCGCCGCGTATATCAACTACGCGTGCAACGAAGCGGAAAAAGGCGCGAACATCAAAATCCTGCACGTGTCGTCTGTGGGACGGTTCGGTCGCATGTGGCTCTCTGGCTCCGAAGCGGAGATCGTCGCGGCGCGGAATTCGGCGGTGAAGGCGTTGGAGGGGTTGGATGGGAGACCTGAGAAATAAAGGCAGAGGATTAGAGGACTGGCGGTCGAGTAAGTGGTAAATAGTGATTGGTAATTGGAGACTGGAGACTGGTGGTTGAGCGCAAGCAGTCGAGACTACCGAGTAAGTGGTAAATAGTGATTGGTAATTTGAGATTAGAGACTGGAGACTGTATGCCCAAGGTCTTTTATACCGAACGCGATATTGATGAGATGAAAGCGCGCGGGGTCACGTCATTGGACATCACGGATAATGTGGTGGTCACGGATGCGGCGTTGGAACGCGCGATGAAGTATGAGATGAAAATCACCCGCGCCGATTCGTCGTCCGCGCCGAAAGCGACGTTGAGCGGCTCGGTGAATTTGGTCGCGGCATACTCGCGGACCGAGTCCGCTGGGGATGCGGAGTTGAAGGCGAAGATCAAGTCCGCGGTGCTGGCAAAGTTGGATGGGCAGGTGGATGCGGCGATGCTCGACGCGGTTATTTCGCGAGTGATTTCTTCACTAAAATAAGTTTGCTCTCGTCGCCGTCCACGGCGGCGAGGACGCCGCCTAGATCAATGATAAAACCCGCCTTTCGGCGGGTGTTTGTTTTAATTTGACGTAAAACGTCCCGCAGGTTGGGCTGGGCAGCGTGCGCCCTGATTGAATCCTGCGGGACGGTGAAGTTACGCGGTGGGCAAATTCTTTTCGGTGGCGTTGAGCAAGTCAATCATCTCTTCGCGGATGTGTTTGTTGAGGAAGTGATGTTCCAGCGTGGAGAGGGGCAGGAAGCGCGCGCCCGCGACGACGTGGATGCAGTTCGCCGATCCGCACAGGCAGATGAACGGCGCGTCCATTTCCCATTCGGTGGATGGATAGAAGAACGAGAGTTCCTCTCCCTTCTCGATGTCGCGTCGCGCCACCATTTGCATCTTTGCGGTATCGAGGATCACGTTCGGATCGCATGAGTGATTCAACGCGGCAAGTTTGCCCACATCCGTGTGTTCGGTGCGATCAATTTGAACCGTAAATCGATTCGGCTTGTTGACCACTTTCTCGCGCGGGATTGCGCAGATCACTTCCCCTTGTTTGTATTGCTGTTTTGTGATCAGAGTTCTGAATTTATTTTCGGTTTTGATCACAAGTGTTTCCATTGAAACCATATAGTTTTCCTTTCGTGTTGTCATTTCAATTGAGTCGAGATTATGAATTAGATTTGTTTGCAGAATCTGATTGTGTATTCTTTTTCCCCTTCTTTGTTAGAAAGTAAACCACCGCTCCAACAATGGCAATTGGTATTCCGCAGATTGAGCAGGTCGTCACGGACATAAGTGTTTGAATTAGAAAACTGCCAGCGCCTGGATCGAGGTATTTCAAAACATTTGACCCTATTATCGGCACGGTTATGATTGCGCTAACCACTACGATTCCAAATATTGGAAACAGATTTATTTCCCTGAAGTTAGGAACAATCAGTTTGTGTAGTGGAGAAGTTTTGTTCGCGAAGAAAAGCTCATTCATAGAAATTCCATCAAATTGCAATCTTTTATATGCCAACTATGAGATTGCTTCGTCGCGAAGAACAAGAGCGCTCCTCGCAATGACATGAATATAAACAGTATAACGATAATAAAAATAATTTCAAGGGTTTTGAAAGCGGAAATAAAAACTTTAAGGTCAAGTGATTCCCTCCTCCGAACGGCTAGGATGCGAACTAATCAAACATCCGATATATTTTATTTTCATAAGCGGTACACTGCGAATACTTGGTTCATTCAAACCGATATGTTATAAGGAGACAATCATGTCCAATCCATTTACTGAATTTTCAAACTACCTAACTGCCGCTGTTGAGAAGGGCGGCGAAAGCGCTGTCACTGTTGATGCGCGCAAACGTTATCCCGCAAGCGGAATCGCGTATGCAGAAGATCTCGTCCTCACCGCCGATCATGTGGTGACGCGCGAAGACGTCAAAGTGATTCTGCCCGACGGCAAGAGTCTCTCCGCGACAATTGCAGGGCGCGATGCGGGTTCAGACCTTGCTCTCTTGCGACTCGCGGAAAAAGCACTCAAGCCCGCAAAGACATCGAACGATGTGAAAGTCGGTCAACTTGTGCTTGCCCTTGGACGACCAAACACATCGGGCATACAAGCCTCGTGGGGAATCGTCACCGCGATTGCGGGACCCGCGCGCACGCATCGCGGCGGCTTGCTCGATGAATACATCTCAACCGAAACAACTCCGTATCCTGGCTTCTCTGGCGGTCCGCTCGTCAACACCGAGGGCGAAGTCATTGGCTTGAACACATCGGGTCTCGGGCGCGGCTCGTCGCTGACCATCCCTGCTAAAGTGGCATGGCGCATTGCGGATGAACTCGCCAAGCATGGCTCGGTCAAGCGCGGCTATCTCGGCGTCCGCACACAGCCTGTTGAAATCCCCGAAGCCGCGCGCAAGAGTCTCAAGCGCGAACAGAAAAGCGGATTGCTCATCTTGTGGCTCGAAGAAAACGGGCCCGCGCAAAAAGGCGGTTTGTTCGTCGGCGATACCATCGTCGCGGTTGCGGGTCAACCCGTCAGCGACCCCGATGATCTCTTCGCCTCGCTCAAGAGCGACACCGTTGGCAAATCAGTTGTCGTTGAAGTTCTGCGCGGCGGCAAGGCTGAGAATGTCAACGTGACGGTGGGCGAGCGCAAGTGATTCGCGTCTTGTTGAAACTTTCATCGCCCGCATTACGCGCTGGGTTGCAAGCCCTGCTCGCGTCTGATAAGACGATCAAAGTTGTCAACGATTCATTGGATGAAGAAAACGAAGTGGATGTGATCATCACATCCACTTCGTTCGCGTCTCTTTCGGGACTTGAGCCTGCTCTGCCCTCGTCGGCTGGAGTCCTCCTCCTGAGCGACGACCAGGCTGACGTCCGCGAGATGAAGCGTTCGTCCCGCGTGTGGGGAATCCTGCCGACGGATTCATCCGCTGAAGAGTTGACCGCCGCCATCCACGCGCTATCGCAGGGACTGATCGTCGGAGCGCCGCAGTTGTTATTTGAATCGGAAATCGAACCCGTAGAGCGCGGTCCGCTCACTGAGAGGGAATTGGAAGTGTTGGGGTTGTTGGCGCAGGGGTTGGCGAACAAACAGATCGCGGCCGAGTTGGGGATCAGCGAACACACCGTAAAATTTCACGTCTCTTCGATCTACACAAAATTGGATGTGACCAACCGCACCGAAGCCGTGCGCGCGGGTCTGCGCGGCGGGTGGGTCGCGTTGTGAAATTAACTTCAAGCACAAGGAAGTTTTGTTTAGCCACAGAGTTCACAGAGACCTCTGAGAAAATCTTTTTTTCTCTGTGCTCTCCCATGGCACCGCCCGCCAGGGCAGGTGTGTGGCGAGGAAATTTTTTCAAGGTGTCTTGTTAAATACCGTGACCACCTACGGGATGAGTTTCGTAGCGTTCACCAAAGCCCGCGATGAATGATTTTCCGCGCGCGATGGCTTGTTGAACGGAAGGTAATGTCAGTGACGCGCGATGACTCTCTTGGCTGTCCCACACTTCTGTGACCCAAATTGCGTCTTCGTCTGTGGAATCATGCGCGATCACATAACTCAAACAGCCAGGCATGTCATTGACGCCGTTCAGCAGGATGGCAATCAATACATCGCGCTGTCCTTTTATCGCATTTATTTTCCCGATCAAACCGTACATTTTGTGCTCCTGTGTAGTAGCGACTTGAGTCGCTTTTCTGCGGCAACTTGACGACTGAAGTCGTCACTACGTTTTGCCTTTCCACAAATAATCAAAACATCGCCATCTGACTCTCCGCTCGCCTGCCATCCAACAAAACAAATGGGGAAACGCGAGCGACAACGATTCCCATTTTGCGGAGGGCGGTCAGGTCGCGGAGTTTCGCTGTGCGGCGCGCTTGCAGGATTGCGTCCGCGTGTTTGGGTCCAATGCCAGGGATGCGGAATAGGTCGCGCTTTTCTGCTTTGTTGATTTCAACTGGCTTCCCTTTCAAGTTCATTTGCGCCCACGCCATTTTTGGATCAGTGTGGAGGGGGAGATTCTCGTTTTGTGTGAACGGCATGTCTTCCAAATCGAAGCCGTAATCACGCAACAGGAATGAGGCTTGATACAAGCGATGCTCACGCAACGGATCCACGGCGGCTTTGTTTTCGAGCGGCGTATCACGGATGGGGTGGAAGGCGGAAAAATATGCTCGTGTGAGACGGACGTTTTTCATCAGCCAGTTGGTTGTCGTCAATAATTCCAGATCAGATTCATCCGAGCCGCCCGCCACGAACTGCGTAACAGTTGACGGATATTTCCCATTCCAGAATTTGTGCGCGGGTTGGCTTCGTCGAATCTCCTCGACCCACTTCAACGGGCGAAGTAACTCTTCGATGAAAATTTTATGCGGGGCGAGTCTTGCCAGCCGTTCGGTGTTCGGCGCTTCGAGGTTGATCGAGACGCGGTCGGCGAGTTGCATCATGCGCTCGACCTGTCCCTTCTCGGCGCCAGGCATGATCTTGAGGTGCATGTATCCGCGGAAGCCAAGTTTCTTGCGGAGTATCTCCGCCGTGTCAATGATTCTGTTTTGTGTGTTCGCTCCGCCCGCGGCAATGCCCGAACTGAGAAAAATCCCTTCCGCCATTTTCGCCTTGTTCATCTTCATGAACAACTCGGCAAATTCCTGCGGCTTGAACGTGGCGCGGCGGAAGTCGCGTCCCGCGCGGAAGGGACAGTAGTAACAATCCCGTTCGCAGGCGGAGGTGAGCAGTGTTTTCAGCAGGACGACTTGTTTTCCATTGGGGAGTTGGGCGGGATGGGTGAACGCGGCGCGTTTTTCCCGTTCGGTAAACTCAGGGCGAGCCTTTGGAGTGAAGCAGGCGGGTTTGGTCTCGACTGCTTGCGCTCGACCACCGCGCGATTCTTCCGCATGTTCCAATTCCATTTGACTGGAAAGTTCGATCAAAGTATCCAGAGCGTTCATATCTGAATTATAGAACGGATATTCTAATTTGGCAAGTTGGAGACCTCACAGGTTTTTAAAACCTGTGAGGTCTGTTGGCTCTTGTTATAATCACGCCATGCCCGCAAAAAAATATTCTCGCATCGGCATGATCGCGCGCTGGAAGCCTGTCCATCTTGGGCATGCCGCGATTTTGCGGGCGTTGTGTCAAAGTGGGGAAGAGGTACGCGTCGGCATCGGCAGTTCCAATCGCTACAATGCGCGCAACCCGTTCACGCTCGATGAAACGCGCGACATGATTCAACTCGTCCTTGCGGACTTTTCAAATTATCAAATCATTCCCGTTCCCGATCTGGATGACGGTCCGCGGTGGCGCGTGATGGTGAAGGATTTGTTTGGGGAGTTGGATGTGTTTGCGACGGCGAATCCATACGTGGCGAGTCTGCTCAGGGACGACTACCGCGTCATTCCGCCCGTCGAGTTGATTCCGCTTCGGGAGCGCGTACCAGCCGAAGGGTCCGATGTGAGGCGTGCGATGGCGCGAGGTGACGATTGGGAGTCGCTTGTCCCGAACGTCATCGCAGAGTATATTAAGTCGAATCGTCTGGACCAAAGATTTCGCGAGGAGTTTGGGTTGGAGACGTTGGCGATGATGACGGTGGTTTAACGTACCGCAAAGTTCACTTTGCGATTGACTTTGCGATTAACAGGGGCAAAATAAATTTTGCCGTACGGAAAAAAACTAAGGAGATACTATGTACTCATGGGATGAAGATACTTCAAAATGGTACGGGTCGGGAAAGTATGCGTATGCTCCCGCGGCAGCGCCCGCGCGCGCGGCATCGGCAGCAAGAGCCGCGGCTTCGGGTCCGCGCACGTATGAAAAGAAGGCGGGACCGAACGAGAAGATCATTGACCCCAAGCAGCATATTTCAACCGAGTCGAAGAATCCCGTCATCGTCGCGATTGATGTGACTGGCTCGATGGCTTCGTGGCCCTTTGAAATTTTCGACCGCCTGCCATTGATGTTCAACACGCTTTCGCAGTATCGCCCCGATGTGGCGATCTCGTTTGCGGCGATCGGCGATGCGAAAGTGGACCGCTGGCCCCTGCAAGTGACTCCGTTCGCCAGCGGATTCGACTTGGAGCAATTGCTCGGCTCGTTGTACGGCGAAGGCGGCGGAGGCGACGCGCCTGAGTCGTATGGACTGTTCGCGCGCTGGGTCAATACGCATGTGACGATTCCCTCGACTGACGATGTGCCTTTCTTGATCGTGTTCGGAGACATCAACATGCACGCCACCATGGACAGCAAACAAGTGGGTCACTATCTCGGCGACAGCGTGTGGGGCAATGTCGATTCGATCAACGAATGGAAACAGGTGACACAAAAATGGAACACGTGGTTCCTGCGCCGACCTGGCGGCAAGCGCGGCGACGTGGTGGACAAGCAATGGGGCGACGCCATCGGCGAGCAGAAAATTTTCCACATTGAAGACGAGCAACGCGCAGTGGATTACGCCATGGGCTTGATCGCGCGTTCGTGGGGCTACTTCGGCGACTTCCAAGATAACATGCGCGCGCGGCAGGACGAGTCGAAGGTGAAGCAGGTGAGCAAGCCCATCGAGATGATCTGTCCGCGTTGCGGCGCGCCCATCCCTGTGGATGCGGGCGGGATGTTCAAGTGTAAATTCTGCGGGACGACGCTTAAGTTATAGTACGGCAAAATTCATTTTGCCCATCACAAATCGCAAAGTGAACTTTGCGGTACGAGACCAACATGCCCATCTCCGCCATCGTCACTGTTCCTCCCTACGCCGACTTCCTCGCCGACGTTGCGTCGCATCCCATCGTGAGCGGATTCCGACTCAATACGGTGATGCCGTTGCGCGAGAGTCAGCGCGAGGTGTTGGAGCGATTGAGCAAATTTCGTCAGCCGTTATGGGTGGATTTGAAGGGACGTCAACTGCGTGTGGTCGGCGCGGCGATTCCTCCGTATACCGAAGTGAAGTTGAGTCATCCCATCCAGGTGGAGACTCCTGTTGATGCGTATTTTTCGGACGGCAACGAGCGCGTCAAAGTGGTGGCGGTGGACGGCGACCGACTCATCCTTGCCGATGGTCTGCGAAGATTGATCGGACCTGGCGAGTCGGTGAACATCATCCATCCATCATTGAAAATCGAGGGGACGCTGACCGACACCGATAAAACATATCTCGCGGCGATGAAAGAGTTGGGGATGACGAAGGTGATGCTTTCGTATGTCGAATCTCCCGAAGATGTGGACGAAGTGAAAACTCTGTTGCCCAACGCGGAAGTGATCCTCAAGATCGAAACGCAACGCGGACTCGACTTCGCAAAGAAACACGGCTCGAAGCACGGACGTCTCATGGCGGCGCGCGGCGATCTGTATGTTGAAGTGCTTCGTCCGCATAAAGTGGCTGGCGCGGTGAAGACCATCATCAACGCGGACAAAGACGCCATCGTGGCGAGTCGCATTTTGGATTCGCTGGCGTATCAGCCCGTGCCAGTCAGCGCGGACATCGGCGACGTGGCGTTCTTGTTGGAGATCGGCTATCGCACGTTCATGCTCGGCGATCAGGTTTGTTTGCGCAGGGAGACGGTGTTGGAGGCGTTGAATTTGCTTGAGGAAATGGGGAAAGATTTTTAGAATAGGTTGGTGGTCGAGTAGTTCCGAGCGGCAGCGAGGAACGTATTGAGACCACAAGTACACGACCATAATTTCGCAACAAAAACTTCTTTACGACGTGGTGGTCTCGATACGCCTTTCGCAACGAACGCTCAGGGCTACTCGACCACCGAGGTATGTATGAAACTTGCAATCGCGCAAATCAATACAACGGTGGGAGATTTATCGGGCAATGTCGCGCGGATATTGGATGCGGCGCGTTCGGTTGCGAGTCAAAACCCCGATCTGATCGTCTTCCCCGAATTGACCGTGTGCGGATATCCTCCGCGCGATATTTTGTATGACGTGTCATTCGTCGAAGCGGTTCAAGCCGCGACGTTGGACCTGGCTCGCCAAGCGGAAGGTTTGCCCCCGCTGTTGGTGGGATCGTTCGCGCCCGCCGAGCAGAAGCTGTATCAACATCCGTCGTTGAACAACATCGCGTACTTGATGCACAATGGGGAAATGATAGTCGCGCAGGTCAAGCAGTTGCTCCCAGTCTATGACGTGTTCTACGAGCCGCGCTGGTTCATCGCAGGGACGAAGACTCTGCCGCCGATTGACATCGCGGGGAGGAAGGTCGGTGTGATGATCTGCGAGGATATGTGGGATGAGGAATATCCCATCCACCCTGGTGCGGACTTGAAAGCCATGGGCGCGGAGATGTTGGTCTGCATTTCGGCGTCGCCGTATCGGAGAGGAGGAGGAGAGGGGAGGCTTCGTCATGCAAAACGACAGGTTGAAACTCGTCCTTCGTCTGCGCTACGCTCCGCTCAGGACGACGAGATGCCGCTGGTGTTCGTCAATCTCGTTGGCGGGAATGATGAATTGATTTTTGATGGGGGGAGTTTTGTATTAGGAGGGGAGAAGTTGAGGATGTTTGAGGAGGACGTTAGAGTTATTGATCTAAACACAAAGGACACGAAGGGCACAAAGGAAGTTCAAGGGGAGGAAGAAGTTTTCAAGGCTTTGGTGTTGGGATTGCGCGACTTCGCAAACAAGAACGGACTCAACCATGTGTTCATCGGCTTGTCGGGCGGAATCGATTCGTCGGTTGCGGCGGTGATCGCGGTGGAGGCGTTGGGATGTGAGCGCGTGACGGGAGTCGCCATCCCTTCGAGATTCACGGATGCGAGGTCAACCGAGTCGGCGCGGGAGTTGGCGAGTCGGCTGGGGATTGGATTTGAAGTGGTCGAAATGGAGAAAATGCACAAGGCGGCGGAGCAGGCTGTAGGTCCAGAAAGAAGCGGGGGAGTCGCGGGTGAGAATATCCAGGCGCGGCTGAGGACGGTCGTCCTGATGAGTTTCGTCAACCAGCGCGGAGGATTCCTGATCAACACGTCAAATAAGACTGAACTCACGCTGGGATATTCCACGTTGTACGGCGATATGGCTGGCGCGATCAGCCCGCTCGGCGATCTGACGAAGATGGAGGTGTATGCGCTGGCAAGATGGATAAACGGAGCGCGGAATTCTACATCGTACTCGCAGAGTATTCCGCAATTTGTGATGGAGAGAAAGCCCTCGGCGGAGTTGAGGGAGAATCAGGTTGACCCGTTCGAGTATGAGAAAATTTCTCCCGAAGCCGAAGCGCTGGTGCGGAGCAACCAAAGCAACGCCGCCATGCGCGCTAGCGAACATAAACGCTGGCAGGCGTGCGTGATCTTGAAGGTGAGCGGGAAGTCGTTTGGGAGGGGGAGACTGATGCCGATTACGAGGAAGTAATTGGTTGATATAAACGCCCCTGGAATTCTACAAACAATTTGCGGATCGAATCAATCGTCCCTAGAATTTCCTTGGCGTCTTCGATGGCTTTGTATTTGAGCGTGAGCAGATGGGGGAGTTTTTCCTGATCAAGTTCTTCGACACCCGTCTCGATGTATTTGGATAACACAAATTCGACGAATTGTTTTTGCTCGTTGGTTAACGCGGCGAAGATTTTGCTTTGCGATTTTGCCACGCGCAATTCGCGGCTGATGGGCGGCTGTAAAAAGGAGATGTATTCAAGCACGTCGAGCAGGTCGCTGTTCTCGGCGTTGATCAGGGATTGCGCGATGGACAGTTCCTCTTTGCCGAAGCCCGCTTTTTCAAGTTCTTCGAGCAAAGTTTTGCGCGTGACAGGGTTTGACCAGATTTTGCGGAGTTCCTCTTCGCTTTGGAAGAAGGCGGGCAGAACGCCGTAGAGATTTTCGACAAATTGCTGGGCGGAGATAGGTCGCCCGTCCGCGCTGTAATACAACGTGGACGACATGTGTTCGATCTGGCGTTCTTTGCCGTCGCGCAGTTTGATTTTGAGTTTCACTTTCGGCTCATAACCTTCAGGCGGTTCTTTGGTTTTTCGCGGAGGTCGGTCAATCGGTGCTGGCGTCTCGACGGGTTCTTCGGGGTCGCCGTCCCATTCGGGATCGGCGAAGTGGTGATGCGCGTCCACGAAATCATAGATCGTGAAATATTCTTTGCCGTCGAAGAGACGCGTGCCGCGCCCGATGATCTGTTTGAATTCGATCATCGAGTTGATGGGGCGCATGAGGATGATGTTGCGGATGTTGCGCGCATCCACGCCTGTGGACAACTTTTGCGAGGTGGTGAGAATCGTTGGGATGGTGCGGTCGTTATCTTTGAACTGTTCAAGATACTGTTCGCCTAACGCGCCGTCGTTGGCGGTAACGCGGACGCAGTACATTGGGTCGGGATTTTTCTTGAATTGATTGATCAAATCGCGGACGGCGGCGGCGTGATCTTGTGTGGCGCAGAAGACGATGGCTTTTTCGTTCTGGTTGATCTCGGACATGAAACGCCGCACGCGGTCGGCTTCGCGCTCTTTGATCTCGATGATGCGGTTGAAATCGGATTCGGTGTAGCGCTTGCCCGCTTCCACTTCGCCTTCGATGACCGTGTCGTCTGATGTGTAAATATATTCGTCGAGCGTGGATTGCATACGGCGGACTTTGAACGGGGTGAGGAAGCCGTCGTTGATGCCCTCTTTGAGCGAGTAGACGTACACGGGTTCGCCGAAATATTTGTAGGTATCCACGTTGTCTTTGCGTTTGGGCGTGGCGGTGAGACCGAGTTGCACGGCGGGCGAAAAATATTCGAGAATGCCGCGCCAGTTCGATTCGTCGTTGGCGCCGCCGCGATGACATTCGTCTATAATGATGAAGTCGAAATAATCGGCGGGATACTCCCCAAAGTTCGGTGTGTCGTTCGGACCTGACATGAAAGTTTGAAAGATGGTGAAGAAGACACTGCCGTTGGTTGGGACGCGTCCTTGTTTGCGGATTTCATCAGGTTTGATTCGCACGAGCGCATCGTCGGGGAAGGCGGAGTAGCGGGTGAATTCGGAAAAAGCCTGGTCGGCGAGAATGTTTCGGTCAGCCAGAAACAGGACGCGGGGTCGGCGCGAAGCGTCTCGTTTTAAGTTCCAGCGCGTCTGGTAGAGTTTCCAAACGATGTGAAAGGCGATGGTCGTCTTGCCTGTTCCCGTCGCCAGCGTGAGGAGAATCCGATTTTTGTTTTCGGCGATGGCTTGCAGGGCGTTGTTGACGGCGATCTCCTGATAGTAGCGCGGAGGCTTCGTGCCGCTGATATCTTCAAAGGGGACGGGGTTGAAGCGTTCTTCCCATTCGTTGGGGGCGAAGGTTTGCTCCCAGAGTTCTTCGGGCGTGGGGAAGTTTTTGACGAGACCTTCCGCGCCTGTGAGCATGTTGATCTGATAAATTTCTACCCCGTTGGCGGCGTAGGTGAAGGCGATTTGAAGTTTTGCGGCGTACTCTTTGGCTTGACCGACTCCTTCGCCGACCGAATACTCGTTGCTCTTGGCTTCGACGACAGCGAGTTGCCGCCCTTTGTAAACCAGTATGTAATCGGTGATGAGCGGCTTGGCGCGTTTTCCGCCTGTTTGGATTTTTCCCGCCGTGATGTGACGTTCGCGCAAAATGCGCGAGTCATCCAGGACGCCCCAGCCTGCTTTGGCGAGTTGCGGGTCAATTAAATCGGCGCGGGTTTCGGCTTCGTTCATTTCCCTATTTTACCTTTTCATGTAAAAGACCTGCCAGGTCTTCACGCTACCTTGATCGTCAAGTCGTTTCGCGGTCAGGGAACCTTTCCCGTCAGACTCCTGTAAAAGACCTGCCAGGTCTCCACGCTACCTTGATCGTCAAGTCGTTTCGCGGTCAGAGAACCTTTCCCGTCAGACTCCTGATGAGACCTGTCAGGTCTGGGTAGGGGATGTAATAAGGACTGACAGGTCTCCGACGAACCTATTTCGGTAAAATCCATTCCCATTCATAGATGTTCAGTCGTCAGACTCAATTATAAAACCCGTCAGGTCTGCGTCTGTTAATGGTTGAATCTCCCGATGGACACGTATAAAATCTTCGCGCCCGCCGAACAGTTGAAGAACTTTCTCGCGTTGCAGGCGGGTGGGATTGTTGGAGATCATGTCGTGATAGGATGAATAATTCCAATCTCGAAAGTCAGTGACGAATTGATGCTTTTGTGGATTCTGGTGAATATAAACAATGAGCCGCATCAAATAGGATTCGGTATCCACAGGGATTCTTTTGAAGGGACGTTCAAAGAGGGCTCCTGTTCTTTGAGTAGCGATGTTGACCCCGCGCGCATAGGCGTTGAAGAAGTTGGAGAAATATTGGCTGGGGTCTTTTAATTTTGAGTGTTTGAGACCTGTCGGGTTTTCGGGGAAGTTTGACGGGGTTGCGCCTTTGTCCGCGCTTAGGTTATGGTTGACCAAACCGCCTGTGAAACCTGACAGGTCTAGAGATAGGTCTGGATGTAGGTCTTCTCGGTTCTTTATAAACACCGTTGCATGGAAATGATTCCCTAGCAGACCGTAAGCCCAGGTCTCCGCGATGGGGCTGATGTGCTTCCACCATAGTTCCATGAAGTAGGCATAATTTCTTTCTTGAATGAAGATGTTTTCGCCGTTATTACCGCGATTGTAGATATGAAAGAAAGTTCCGTAGGTGAGGGGAGGAATGTCGGTGGGCATGGTTGGATTATAAGACCTGATGTTAAGACCTGACAGGTTTCCACAGCGCCTTAATCAACCGAGTGCCTTCGCGTTCGGAGAAGTCTAATCGTCAGACTCCTCGATGAAACCTGTCAGGTCTGATCTACAACTCTCCCTCAAACGCCTC